>CADCPL010000187.1 GCA_902803305.1 uncultured Lachnospiraceae bacterium | reverse complement strand
AGTATTCCCGACACGATAAAGAATAGCGGCATATGAAAAGAAGATATCCACACACGCGTTCCCGTAGCGATATCTTCCATGTGTCCCAGGACAACAAGAAAGATTCCGATGCCCTTTGCCATATCCAGATAATCCAGTCGTTTATTATCACTCATTTTCAAAAATAGATGGATCTTACATACCTGTGATTAATGTTATCATATATGAACAGGATGTTACCGTAATACTCGATATATTCAGTATCATTTACGAAGAGCGACACCATATGCTCTCCTTTATTATACCAGTCCTTTAAGAGGAACGCATTATCACCCGACTCATACGTTACACGTATCTCCGTCTGATCCGGGTCTCCCGCAACCAGTTCACCGTTCTCTATGACACAACCCTTGTCCTCGTTTATACCGAAAATAAGGTATCCCTGTGAAGCCAGATTCATGATCTCAGCGGCATCTTCGGTTTGGTTGATCAGAAGATCCTGTCTTTCATAGTTCTGATAAGTTGCATCCCAGTCCCATGATGCGTAGCGGCTGTCCCCACGCCTGTCGGGAATATCGTATTCGTCCTTTAAGATCTGTCCGAAATAGCTTGAGAACTTGTAATTTCCCGTATAGCTGAGGTGATTCCCTACAGACATATCCTTGGAGTAATCCATGCCGATCTCTTCATATCTCGTGTTAAAATCGATATACGGAACTCCTTCAGACTGCGCTATCTGCCACATATAGTTGATGATCTCCTGTTCCGACTCCCTTGCCTCACAAGGAGATGCAAAGAACAGTATCGGAATATCCTCCTGCTTTGCAAGTTCTATTATCTTTCTCGCATATTCCTCGGCCTTTTCCGAACACGGAGCCGCAGTAGTCACACCGCTTATATCGGGCGTTTCCATCTCCACGATCTTTTCTCTCGGATCAAAACCTTTATATCTTGCGGTATTTCTTACATTCGTAAAATCATTCTCCTGAAGATCGTTATATCTTCCGTGCATTATATTGAACGGATTGAGTCTCGTGCGATAATCTTCTTCCGTCTCGGAATTTGCACGAAGCTGCTCGGTCCTGTTACTGTTCCATTTCATTCCGTACGTATTGTCCGTTGCCCATTCCGTACTCTGGTTCAGGATGTCGGGATACATCGCGGGAACGGAAACCTCATAGCATATGACTTTCGGTCTCTGCCGGCGCAGCGCTTCCTTCAGTTGATAATACGACACCCAAGCGGGAGCCTCCGCACCGCCGAGATCAAACGAAGCGATCCCGTATTTCTCCCACAACACACCCGTAGCTATATCGCAGTATACCTTTGAACTTCCGACAAAGAAAACATCGATCGAGTTCTCCGGCTGCTTGTACAGCGCATCAAACTGATTGATGCCGTCTTCGCTCTTCAGCACCAGTATCTTAGAGAGCACACATACTATAACAACAGCCGTTGCTATTATGATGAGCATCTTTATGAAATTGATGATCTTGGTTTTTTCCATATCAGAATTTTCCGTATATAAAATCAGCGGCGTTAAATCCGGTTCCGTAATATCCGTACACGATGATCATTGCAAAAAGTGCCGCAAACATAAGCAGTCTCACAACAAAATTCTGCTCTTTGATGAAGCTCCTTACGTCTTTTTTCTGCGATATGAGCGACACGATAAACAGCAGTATCAGTCCGAAGATCAGGATCCCCCACTCTCTACGGTCAAGCCCCATGTTAAAGAAGCTCTCATCAAAGAAGATCCACGGATTGAACCTGAAAAAGGCCGATCTCCACATCAAAAATCCGTCCTTCAGCGTCTCTGCGCGGAAGAACGACAGCCCGAATATGAACAGGCAGAACGTACGAAGTCTCAAGAAAAGCCTGTAGCTGGCGCACTCCGTATTGATATGAAGCACCCTTACAAGCCATGCGAACACGGGCGATACGATCTCACCGAGAACGATGACGATCCACATATACAGACCCACGCCGAATATGTAATTCCATCCGCCTCCGTGCCACAGTCCGATAAGGAACCATGATACGAGAAGACTCAGGTACAACGGCAGATTAAATCTCTTTTCATAACCCTTGCCCATGTGATTCCTGCACCACTTGCGAAGGTTCTTGAAGCCCCTGCTCCTCTGGACGGGATACAGCACATAATCACGAAGGAATGCGCCAAGCGTGATATGCCATCTTCTCCAGAATTCCGACAGGTTCACCGAATAGAACGGCGTATCGAAGTTCTCCGGAAGCGTGATCCCCAGCACCTCTGAAACACCGAGCACAATGTCCATCAGACCCGAAAAATCACAGTATAGCTGCATCGCAAACATGGCAGCTGCCGCAAAGATATACAGTCCGTTATATACCTCGTAGTGATCATAAACCCTCGTTACGATAACTGCGAGCCTCTCCGATATAACCATCTTCTTGAAAAGGCCCCACAGGACTCTCTCCATCCCGCGAACGAACCTGTCATATGAGAACCTGTGTTTTTCGCCCCACAGCTGATCTTCCATCTGCTCGAACGTAACGATGGGACCCGATGTCATAAGCGGAAAATACGATGCAAAAAGTATAGTCTTCCCGGGGTTTTTGAGCGCCTTGCTCTTACCCCAGTAAATATCCGTGATATACGCGATCAAAATGAGCGCAAAATAAGAGATCCTCTCCGGACAGTTTTCGGATGTAAAGAAAACAATGTTGTCACAGACAGAATTGGTAAGATCGCCATGAAACAGCTGCCCGACAGCGATAATGATCTTGTACAGGAAAAGTGAATATTTGAACAAAATAAGGGACACAATATCAAATATCAGAACGCCCTTGTACACGGACTTTCTCGCCTTGCACTCCTCTCCCATGTACAGACCGCCGACCCAGTTGATCAGGATGATACCGAGGAAAAAAGCAAACCCGATCATCGAATAGGACATCTGAGTGTAATAAAAAACAAGGCTTGAAATAAGGAGCCATACCCATTGAATTCGGGCAGGCAACAGAAAATAGACGATACAGACTATAAGAAAAAATATAAAGAAGTTTAATGAGATTAATGACATAAACTCATACCCTTAATACAAAATCAGCCCGGACTTGCCGGGCGTACAATAGCGGGGATAGGATTTGAACCTATGACCTTCGGGTTATGAGCCCGACGAGCTTCCAGACTGCTCCACCCCGCGGTATTTGTCATAAGGAGGGACCCGCTTGCGGGAGGATGCCTTATGACTGTTCTGGGAGAGAGTGGATTCGAACCACTGAAGGCATTGCCAGCAGATTTACAGTCTGTCCCCTTTGGCCACTCGGGAACTCTCCCACAAAATAAATTACCCTTTTCCAAGGGTAACAGCCGATGATCGGACTCGAACCGATAACCTGCTGATTACAAATCAGCTGCTCTGCCAATTGAGCCACATCGGCATATGGCAAGATTGCGAAGCAATCGTGCCAGGCGGAACGCCGCCTGAGTGGGTATGGTACTATTATTT
>CADCPL010000186.1 GCA_902803305.1 uncultured Lachnospiraceae bacterium | reverse complement strand
TGGGAACGATCCTGATGGGCGCCTGGAACATATTTAAGTCTATCATGGAGATCATACTGATACCGGAATACTCTTTGATCACGGACTCCGACGACCCTACTACCAAGATCTTAAAGACCGGTTTTACGATCCTGATCTTCGCCGTGGTCCTGGCTTTGGTCATGATGATACATTTCTATGTCGGATTCAATGCGATAAAAGCCGCTAAAGATATGGATCATAAAAAGGGATATATTATCATGGCGGCAGTATTGTTTGTGCTGACTTTGGCCAGTTTTTTCTATTATTTTGAAGATGATCCGGATGATGTCGATACGACCATAGCCTCGATCCTCGTTGACATTACCACGCTCTATATATTGGGTGCAGTAATAGTAAAATCGTTTAAGATCAAAAAAATGAAAGAACTTCAGGTACAGGAGTAGACGGCATGCAGATGGATTTTCACTATTATGCTACATATTGTGCGGCATATCTCGCAGGGTATTCCCATGAGGAAAGCCTTGATATAGCATACAGTGCGCAGTTTGTCGATCATTGTTCAAGAACACTTCTGGCAAAGATAAAAGGGCCAAGCAATGCAGCTACGACACAGCTCCAGCTTGAGATGATGGATGCAAGAACCGATCCGGTCGGTCTTCAGGATATCACGAGAATATGGTCATCATTCCATTTTCTTCCAAAAGATCTGTATGCCGTAAAGCCGAAATGCAGCAAACGCTATCTTCACAAGTACAGGCTTATATGCGGACCCAACGGCGATCTTATCAAAAAAACCGTTGAACTTGCCAAGGGCAAACCCCTTCAGTCTGTAGGGATAGCTATGCATGTGCTTGCAGACACATGGGCTCATACTTATTTTGCCGGAACGCCTTCCCTTGTTATCAACAATACCAACTATGAGTTTTACGAGATGTTTCCCGAAGGTGACGGATACAGTGAAAAACGTGTGACTTTCCGCCACAAGACTTCGGTCCCGGATGATCCCGAAAACAGCATATATACCAACAGTCTGTATCAAAGAAGCGAGAACACGATCATGAACCTTGGGCACGGCCGCGCGGGACATCTTCCCGATTACAGCTATGCAAGATACAGATATCTTCCCGCGTGGGGCGAATATGAAGAGATAGTAAAAGACAATCCTAGTGATTACATGAAAGCCTTCACTCAGATGATATATGCCATGAAATTCATCCGCGGAGACATAGACACATTTGAAACGGAAAAGTATGACACGCAGGCAGTTGAAGGCCGGAAGGACAGGATAAAAGAAATAATCGAAAAAAGACAGCTGATAGCCAGCGATGACTGGAAAGCTTTCGGAGAAGAATTGTCCGGAAAACCCGTTACTGAATATGCCATGGATGCGTATTTTGAGGAGTATACCGGAAGCTCCGACGAGGAAAAAGATGACACTTTCCTTGGAAAATTCACACAAGGAGCCATAGCACACAAGGGCATGGTCATAAACGAGATATTCAGATCCAAAAACCCCCTCGCCGGATTTGCCAAACTGAAAAAGATCAAAGAGGACTGATATATGACACCTTTTCAAAGAGTAAGAAGCATACTGCTGGGTCTCGTAATGCTCGGATTTGCCTTGTTGTTCATCCTTGATCACGACGAGGACTCATACAGATTCATAGTATTCATTCTGGCCGCCGCGATGACGATCAAAGGACTTAAGGACATCTTCTTTTATTTCACAATGGGCAGGCATATGGTTGGCGGCAAGATCATACTGTTCCAGGGCGTGATCATTTTTGATCTGGCTCTGTTTACGGCTACTCTCTCCGATGTTCCCAAGATCTATGTGCTCCTGTACCTGATCGCGATCCATGCGTTCTCAGGTGCGGTCGAGATACTGCGTGCAATGGAGGCAAGAAGGACGGTCGACGGACCCTGGAAGGTTAAGTTCTCACATGGGATAGTCAACATTTTGCTTGCGCTTTCATGTCTTATTTTCATAAAGCAGACAAATACCGCTCTTATCATCTACAGCGCCGGTCTTGCCTACTCGGCCGTTATCAGGATAATCAGCGCACTGCGCAAGACCGCATTTGTTGTGATCAGGTAACTGTTGCAAGTTCCGGAATTCTGCTATAAAATAATGGGTGCTATGAAATACCCTGTTTTGAGAGGAATGGTGACTATATGAAAAAGAAAATGCTTATACTCGGTCTTCTGACCATAGTATCTTTTGTTCTTGGCGCTGCTCCGGTAATGGCTGATACAACACCTGCTCCGGTAAAGTTTTCCGATGAGCAGATAAAGCTCGCACAGCTTAACTGGAATGCATATGTGGAGATGACAAAAGCAAAGAGCCCTGAACTTGCCTATGCATTTGCAGGTCAGATCACAACAGTTAATCCGGATTCCGTGATCGGTAAGGCTGCCATCATCAACCACTTTACGCCTTCATGGGGCAATATACCCGCAACGGCGGTCATGAGCCCCGTACCGTTTACAAATAATCCGTATTTTGATATCTACCCGAACTATTACTGTACATACCAGTACAGATAAGTCGGATGATCTTCAATTTATGAACCACTGACCCCGTCCCTCAGTGGTCCACCATATTCATAACCTGCGTCTTCAACGGCCGCCTTTATGGCTTCTTCATCAACAGGCCCCTCGCAGGTGAGCGTGACAAGATTGTTTTCGTGAGATGCCAACGCTTCTTTAATGCCCTCGATCGATTCGAGGGCTTTTTTTACATGCGCCTCACAATGTGCGCACATCATTCCGTTAACCTTGATCTTCATTTTGTCCTTCTCCTTTTCTGTCTGTATGGTTATATTCTCTATGCGATCCTTTGCCGCTTTATCTCTTCTCTTATCATATGGCTTTATCCAATTAAGTCTCAGTGCATTCGATACTACGCAAAAACTCGACAGTCCCATCGCTGCCGCACCGAATACCGGGCTCAGCTCCCATCCGAAGGCAGCCACATAACAGCCTGCCGCAAGAGGGATCCCCAGAACGTTGTAAAAGAAAGCCCAAAACAGATTTTCATGTATATTCTTCAGCGTACTTCTCGATATCCTGATCGCTGCCGCAACATCCCTCAAGCTGTTCTTCACCAGGACAACATCTGCCGCATCTACTGCGATGTCAGTTCCTGCACCGATCGCTATCCCAAGGTCCGCGCAGGTAAGTGCCGGAGCATCGTTTATCCCGTCTCCTACCATGGCAACAGGTCCCGAAGCCATCAGCTGTCTGATGACCGCTTCCTTTCCGTCGGGTCTTACGGAAGCTACGACCTGATCAACGCCTGCCTGCTCGGCTATTGCAGCCGCCGTGATCTCGTTATCCCCGGTAAGCATCACTGTATGGATACCCATATTCTTAAGTTCTTCTACAGCTTCACGCGAATCGTCTTTTATGACATCGGCAACTCCGATGATCCCGATAAGTAAGCCTTCTTTTGCTATAAAAACAGGGGTCATTTCACGTGCCAGTTTTTCTGTCACCTTACGTGTATCGCTGTCTATCTCCCCGACCACGCTCTCTATGTATTTCAGGTTCCCGCCGCAGATCTCCTTGCCTCCGAGCTTTGCCTTAAGACCGTTTCCGGAGAACACTTCAAAATCCGTGGTAAGCTGAAGATCTATATCTTTTTCCCGTGCATATCTAGTTATCGCACCGGAGATCGGATGTTCGCTCTTTGATTCAAGTGCATAGGCTGTTATCAATAACTGCTCCTGCGTCGCGTCGCCAAGCGGGATCACGCCGGTGACACTCATCTCTCCCGTAGTGATGGTTCCGGTTTTATCAAGAGCAACTATCCGTGTCCTGCCTGCCTGTTCGAGTGATGCAGCTGTCTTGAACAGGATTCCCGTCTTTGCGGCAACACCGTTTCCTACCATTATTGCCACGGGAGTAGCAAGACCGAGTGCGCACGGACAACTGATCACAAGTACCGATACCGCTCTTGCAACGGCATAACCGATAGTCTGACCTGCTATGATCCATGCAATAAAAGTCACAGCGGCGATACCCATAACTACAGGCACAAATACGCCCGATACCCTGTCCGCTATCTTCGCGATCGGAGCCTTTGTAGCCGCCGCACCTTCCACCATTCTGATAATGGCCGAAAGCGTAGTATCCTCTCCGACTCTAGTAGCCTTACATATCATGAACCCGGATGTGTTAATAGTCGCGGCAGATACCTGGTCGCCGACTGATTTTTCCACCGGAACGCTCTCACCGGTCAGCGCCGATTCATTGACGGCACTTTCTCCCTCAACAACAATCCCGTCCAC
>CADCPL010000185.1 GCA_902803305.1 uncultured Lachnospiraceae bacterium | reverse complement strand
CTCAAAGTATAGTAAGGAAGCTTATAGTTCTCGGCGATCTTGCGAACGAGTGCTGCCGCAGCCTTCCAGTCGGGAAGCTTCTCACCGAGGAATGCATGGAATACGGTACCGCTCGTATATAATGTCTGAAGTTCATCCTGGATATCGAGCGCATCGAAGATATCCGGCGTGAAATCAACGGGAAGATGCGACGAATTTGTATAATAAGGTGTATCTCCCGGATTGCCTGCCGTCTTGATGTTAGGCCAACGCTTCTTATCATGCTTGGCAAGACGATATGTTGTCGACTCTGCCGGTGTTGCCTCAAGATTATAGAGATCTCCGTACATCTCCTGATAATCCGAAAGTCTGTTTCTCATATGGTTCAGGACTTCCTTGGTGAATTCCTGCGTTCTCGTATCCGTCATATCGGCCCGGAGCCAGTTCGCATTGAGTCCCACTTCGTTCATGCCTATCAGGCCGATCGTCGAGAAATGATTATCAAAGCTTCCGAGATATCTCTTCGTGTAAGGATACAAGCCTTCGTCAAGAAGCTTCGTGATGACTCCGCGCTTGATCTTAAGACTCCTTGCGGAGATATCCATCATGCGGTTGAGTCTTCTGAAGAAATCATCCTTATCGGTTGCAAGATATGCGATCCTGGGCATATTGATCGTAACTACTCCGACGGAACCCGTTGACTCACCGGATCCGAAGAATCCGCCCGTCTTCTTGCGAAGTTCCCTAAGGTCAAGACGCAGTCTGCAGCACATGCTCCTTACGTCCGAAGGTTCCATATCGGAATTGATATAATTGGAGAAATACGGTGTTCCGTACTTGCTCGTCATTTCAAAAAGAAGTCTGTTGTTCTCGGTATCGGACCAGTCAAAATCCCTGGTGATGGAATATGTGGGGATGGGATACTGGAATCCGCGTCCGTTGGCATCGCCTTCGATCATCGTCTCGATGAATGCCTTGTTGATCATATCCATCTCTTCTTTGCAGTCCTTGTACTTGAAGTCCATTTCCTTGCCGCCTACAAGAGCCGGAAGCTCGGCAAGGTCTGCAGGTACCGTCCAGTCAAGCGTGATATTGGAGAAAGGTGCCTGTGTTCCCCAACGGCTAGGGGTGTTGACTCCGTATACAAATGACTCTATGCACTTCTTGACTTCCCTGTATGAAAGGTTATCAACCTTAACAAAAGGAGCAAGATATGTATCAAATGATGAGAAAGCCTGAGCTCCTGCCCACTCATTCTGCATTATCCCGAGGAAATTGACCATCTGGTTGCAGAGTACCGAAAGATGAGCTGCGGGTGCCGAAGTGATCTTGCCGCTTATGCCGCCGAGTCCTTCCTGAATGAGCTGCTTGAGTGACCAGCCCGCACAATACCCCGTAAGCATCGACAGATCATGGATATGGATATCGGCATTCCTGTGTGCCTCTGCTATCTCTTCGTCATATATCTCCGAAAGCCAGTAATTGGCTGTAACGGCACCTGAATTGGAAAGGATGAGTCCGCCTACGGAATATGTGACCGTTGAGTTCTCCTTGACTCTCCAGTCCTCAACCTTAACATAACTGTTTACGACATCCTTGTAATCAAGGATCGTCGATTTCATATTACGGATCTTCTCGCGCTGCTTACGATAAAGAATATAAGCCTTCGCAACTTCCGTATATCCGGCCTGCTCCAGAACAACCTCAACACTGTCCTGAATATCCTCGACCGTTATCTTGTTATCGTTCATCTTGTGTTGGAAATCCGCAGTAACCCGAAGTGATAACATATCGATCATGTCATTTGTGTACTGCTTCTCACATGCATTAAAAGCCTTCATTATAGCATCACTTATCTTGGTGATGTTAAAATCGGCCGACTCCCCGTTTCTTTTTACAACGCTGAACATACTACTGACTACTCCCTTCCTAATAAGACCCTTTATAAGACCCCACTCATCGATTGATAAAGATTTGTCTGAAGACGATTATTAATATAGCATTGCAAAAATGAGAAGTCAATATGAAAATACAATATCTTATGTTAACTTTTTGTTAACACCACAACATCTTGTGCATGATGTACAAAAATGAGTTTGCGATTTCTACCTGCTGCTCAAAAAAACATTTTCCCTGACCGCCGTTTCATCATCCGGATATAGCTTCAGGTACTCATCCATCGCTTTCTTTGCCTTTGCAAAATCATAGCTGCGCTCGTATGCCACAACCCTGTTGAACATGAGACCCTGCATACCGTCTCCGCCTCCGAGTGACAATCCGGATTCTATCGTGGTGAGCGCACCTTCATAATCACCCTTTTTGATCTGACACGAAGCCAGCTGGTCATATATCCTTCCCGCATTCGGGTTCAGCCTTACGAACTCCTCATATATCGACATTGCGTATCCGTCATCACCGAGCGCTTCATAAGTCTTGCCCAGATACAGGGTAAGATTTTCGTTGTCGGTTTTTTTCCTTGCATTCTCAAGGTCATTCCTGGCATCCGTGTATGAGCCGAGGTAATATTCGAGCACACCCTTGTTGTAGTCCGACAGCTTATTTCCCGCAGACATGGCCTTTTCAAGATACGAGGACGCTTCACCGTCATATCCTCTTGAATGCAGATCCTCGTATATCCCGACATACCTGTCGTAATTCTCCGGAGCAAGAGTTACCGTTCTGTCAAAATCAGCCAGCGCACTCTCCTTGTCTTGCATGGCAAGTTCAACCTTGCCGCGAAGATAATAGGCACCGTCTTCCTTCGGTCTGAGTGCGATTATCGAATCAAGTGTCTCTTTTGCCTGTGCGTGTTCTCCCTTTTTGAACTGAGCCACGGCCATATAATATGAACTGTCTATATCGAATCGGTCTATGAACCCGTTCGAGCACGAAAAGGCCTGCAGGAATGTACTCTCGGCCTGTTCATAATCTCCCCTTGCCAAAAGAGCTATGGCTTTTGCCCTGTAAAGCTGCTTATCCCCGGCGCCCGACTCTATGGCGGACGATGCCACCTGAACCGCGGTTTCATAGTCTCCCGCGGCAAGTGCATCCGAAGCGGTCTGCGACGCACTCTCCGTATCGTTGCAGCCTGTAAGGAGCGCGGCTGCAAAACCTATCGCTATGATCTTTGATAATGTTTGATGTTTCATATTCACCTGCGTTGTGCTAAAATCTATTGGAATGGATAAAAACGGATCGACTCTCAACAAAATAAAACTGTCTTGCACCGTGCTGAAGGTCATCGCGTGTGCTCTCATGCTCATAGACCATTTCGGCTACGGCGTTCTGCACAACTACATGGTAATGCACGGCATGGATATCTCCCCCGAAGGATACACGACGGTCAACAAAGTATATACCGTATGCCGCGGCGTCGGTCGTCTGGCTTTTCCTATATTTGCCTTCTTCCTGGTGGAAGGTTTCTTTCGGACAAAAAACCTCCGGAAATATATTCTGAGGCTTGCGATATTTGCGATCATATCGGAAGTCCCGTTTGATCTCGGACTCTACGGAAAACCGCTTTACCTTGATCACCAGAACATAATGCTCACATTCCTTGTAGCTCTTTTGATGCTTGCTTTTGTCCGCTTTCTCGGGCAGAACACTCTCGGTCTGTCAAAGCCCGTCGTATATCTGGCGCAGATCTGTGCGGTGATCTCTTTTGCGGATGCGGCATATCTTATGCACCTTGACTATTCATGGAAATGCATGCTGGTAGTTGCGGTACTTTACTTTGCAAATGATGCCGGGCCGTTCCGCCTGCTGGCAGGAGCCGCCGCCACATGCTGGGAAAAATACGCACCCATCTCGTTCGTACTGCTCTACTTCTATGATCCGGACAAAAAGCCGAGATTCAAGTATGCGTTTTATATATTCTATCCCGCTCACCTGCTCATCGTCTATCTGATATCCAGGCTCATCATCTGACATTATACGAACGGGATCTTATCCTTTACCTGCTCTTTTACGCAGTGTGCAAATGCCGATAATACGGCCTTTACCCTCTGCCTTTCCGTATCATCCATGTTATCCATAACGGTTTTGGCATTCTGCATTATATTTGTCATGTTGGGTATTATGTCATTAAGATCATCCACACCCGCCGATATGAACACTTCATATATCTTGTCGACGAGCACCTTCATCTCCTCGGGATCGGCTCGTCTTGCCCACTCATTGACCGAAGCATCCGACATCCCGTACCTGCCCGCGATATCATCCCTGTATATAAAATCATCATCCTCTACGATCCAGTTAAAAGGATCATGCTGAAGTATCCCGATGCTCCTTGCCTGGATCACCTTGTACTGTTCCTGGGACTGAAGCAGCATGCCGATTATTGATGAATGCGGAACATACTTCTCTATCCTTTCTGAGACGGCATCAAAATCCGCATCCTCCAGAACCTCCCTTGTAAAGCCCGGACCGTCCTGAGAATATATGAGCCTGATCCTGTCCCTGACAAGTCCGGAACACTTCATCGCACTGTACACGGCGAGATTCCCTCCCTTTGAGTGCCCTCCGACCGTAAAATCACCCTTTATACGCTCGGCTGCATAATGGAGATAATCGACCGCTTTGATCTGTGCGGGGATCGTCATGAAAGCCATGTTGAAGTCTTCCTTCCAACCGATAAGAGTCTCATCTGTCCCTCTGAAAACAACATGAGTCACGCCCGGAGCAAGATACATCGTCACGGCGGAAAACTGCATTTCCCACCTGTTGCTGACAAGATCGATATAGTGGTTGAGCCCGATATCCCCGAATCTCTTTGAACCGGCCATCGCATCGAACAGAGCCCTGTTTTCTCTTGCATACCTCTCATCGGAAAACAGATCGGAGACGTTTTCATGCTGTGCGATACTCCTGATCGTTACGTTCTCAAGCATCGGTCCCACCGACGGCACAAAACCGTCCAGTTTGAAATACGAAAACTGCGACAGGACAAGCGCATCAACTTTGTTAAACGGCTTCTCCTCAAACGAAACATCCTTATATCTGTCTACGTAATCCGTAATGTTCTTCAATTATCGTTTTCACCCGAAACCTTTGATCTCTTGTCTTTTGACAGGGCAATGAACAGAAGGACTGATCCTGCCGCAAAAATAAACAATGAAATGAACTGCGACGTTGACAGTACTCCGACGCTTCCTCTCTCATCATCCCGGAGGAACTCAATAAAGAACCTTCCCACGCTGTACATGATAAGGTAAAGCGATGTCATCAGTCCCTTCTTTTTGTCATACCCGCGGAGCCACAACACGACCAGGACCGCAAATATGATAAAATTGCCCGCTGCCATGATAGGCTGTGTGGGAAGGAGCGGAACGCCGGCCGGCGCGCAGCACCTTTCCGGGAAAACAAGTGAAAAACCTGACGTTGTCCTCTTTCCGTAACAACATCCCGCAAGAAGACATCCTATCCGTCCAAGCGCCTGATTGATCGGAACGGATGCGGCAAACAGATCAATGTACCGGATAAACTCGAGTTTTTTTATCCTGCAGTATGCGTATATTGTTGCAATGCCGGTGATTATCCCGCCGTATACGACAAAACCTTCCGACCCGATCACCGATAACGGATCCTCAAGGAACGCACGGAATTCGACGATCACGTGCAGCAGCTTTCCGCCCAGGAACCCTATTATGAGTACGAACATAGCCATGTTCACAAAATCATTATCAGACAGGCCGCTCTTCTTCGCCAGATAACTTCCGACAAATACCGCCGCCAGAAAACCGATACCGATCATAAGCCCGTAACCGTGTACCGTAAATCTTCCTATACTGAACAGATCGATCGCCACTTTATCTCCTTGCCGGATCCATAACCTGATCCTTTAATCTTAAAATGGCGCGGACATTGTCCGCGCCACTTTCATGTCATGAGTTACTGAATATTAAGTCCGCCCCACTTATCATCGGGAATGAGCGCAACGTATGTCTTACCTGTGTTGAGGACTATCTCGTTGCCGTCCTTGTCAAAGTAATGTGTAGGTGTTACTTCGTCTTCCTTGGACCAGGTGACCGGAATAGCCTTACCCTGTGTAATGAACCAGCCGTCACGTTTGAAGTCGATCGCATGGAACATCATGTATCCGTTATCGTCAAACTTGACATATCTGGCATCCTGCAGAAGTACGTTCGTGAATCCGAGAGGCTCATTGTTGTTGCCCGCATCAACATGCTTCTGACCGTATTCCGAATACATATAAAGCTTCGTCGCCGGATCGTATTCAAGCTTTGAACCGTTATGCTTGAAAGG
>CADCPL010000184.1 GCA_902803305.1 uncultured Lachnospiraceae bacterium | reverse complement strand
CACTTATTATGATGATCGTCGGTACGGAATAATCGGGATCTTCGGGATAAAAGATCTTTTTGAGTGATTCCGCAAAAGCGTTATAGCCCGCATACACTATTAATGTACCTATGACCAATGTTGTAATGTATTCTATACGTCCGTATCCAAACGGATGCTTCCTGTTCGGCTCTTTTGTCGACAGCTTGGTGCCGATCATGGTGATAAGTGATGACATACTGTCGCTTAAGTTGTTGATCGCATCACTGATGATGGCAATCGAATTTGAAATAATACCGATTACGGCTTTGACTATGGCAAGAAGGATATTTACAACGATGCCTATTATGCTTGTGCGGATGATTCCTTTTGATCTGTTCATTTTTCTCCTCTTTCCGGTTGGGATCAACATGATGATAGTATATTTTACACATAAAATGCAATATTTGAAATGTATCATGAAAAGCAGTATTTCGCTGTCGGGGTTCGTATGATATAATTACGGCAATATTGCGCGACCAGGCGAAAGGAAGCTTATCCATGAGTATAGTATATCCACGGATACTGCCTACGGGTGACCGGGCTCTTACCGTTGAACTCGGGAACGAGATCGACGAAAAGATAAATGCAAGGCTGATGGGTCTTATAAAGACGCTGACAGATCAGAGGGTAAAAGGGATAGAGGAATTCGTCCCTTCATTTCGGGCTGTTCTGATACATTATAATCCTGCGATCTTATCATATTCGGATATGGAAAAGATAGTGAACGCTGCTCTGTCTGAGCCGCTTCGGGAGCTTACGCACCATAAACGTATCGTAAAGGTACCGGTGTGCTATGACAGTCAGTACGGTCCCGATATAGAATTCGTCGCGGAGCATGCGGGGATTTCGGTCGATGAAGTGATAAAGATCCATACTTCGACACCGTACCTCGTGTACATGCTCGGCTTTCAACCGGGATTTCCGTATCTTGGAGGACTTGATGAGAGGATACATACGCCGAGACTGGAGACTCCGAGGATCAGGCTTGAGGCGGGATCAGTAGGTATCGGCGGAGGACAGACGGGACTGTATCCGATGGAGTCCCCCGGAGGATGGAGAATCATAGGTGTTACACCCGTTAGATGCTACAATCCGGACAAAGATAAGCCGATCCCCTATAAGGCGGGAGATCACATAAAGTTTACCGCGATAGACAGGGATGAATTTGAAAGACTCCGAGAGATGGATCTTCGGGGTGAGTATGAATTTGAAGTTGAGGATTGATACGCAGCATCATGGGAATAGTTTTTAACAAAGGCGGATTATTTACAACTGTACAGGACTACGGCCGCATGGGCTATCAGAATCTCGGCTTTCATGTATGCGGGGTGATGGACAGACACGCATATTGGGTGGCAAACCTTCTTGTCGATAACACGGACAGAGAAGCGGTCATTGAATTTACGATATGCGGCCCGACACTTTACTTTACATCGGATACGGTCATATGCATCACCGGCGGAGACTATGATCCTAAGATCAACGGGGAGAAGATCCCGATGTATACGGCTGTTAAGGTCCATAAAGGCGATGAGCTTGAGATGGGATTCTGCAAAACAGGTACATGGGGGTATATCGCTTTTGCCGGAGGCCTTGATGTCCCGGTAGTCATGGGATCCAGATCGACGGATATCAAGTGCAGGCTCGGAGGATATGAAGGACGCCCGATAAAAGACGGCGACGAGATAGAGTTCCTCAGCAGTGTTAAGAGTCTTCCTCTGATGAAGGAAAGAAGGCTCGAGACACCGGATTACGGATCGGATGTTGTAGAACTCAGAGTGACGATGGGACCACAGGATGATCACTTTACCATGGACGGTTTGGGAACGTTCCTTCTTTCCGAATATACCGTCACATCCCAGTGCGACAGGATGGGATACAGGCTTGAGGGACCGGTCATTGAACATAATGAGCTCGGTGCAGATATAATATCGGACGGAATAGCTAAGGGTGCTATCCAGGTACCCAGTTCGGGGCAGCCGATAATCATGATGTCGGACAGACAGACTCTTGGCGGATACACGAAGATAGCAAACGTTATATCGGTTGACATACCCAAGCTTGCCCAGTGCAAGTATCCTCAGAAAGTAAGATTTTCAAAGGTGAGCGTGGAAGAGGCTCAGAGAATATACAATATGGAGCGTGAGAGATTGATGCTTCTCAATCAGCGTTTCATCAAGAAGAGCCTTCGTCACAGACTGTTCAATCATTGGAAAAAGTAGGAGACGATAATGGAAAAAAAGGTAGATCTTAACTGCGACCTCGGCGAAAGCTTCGGCGCATACAAAATAGGAATGGATGAAGAAGTCATCAAGCTTGTTTCAAGTGTCAATGTCGCATGCGGATTCCATGCATCGGATCCGGTCGTCATGAAGAAGACCGTGGCAATGGCGGCTGCAGCAGGCGCAGGTATAGGTGCTCATCCGGGATTTTACGATCTGATGGGATTCGGGCGCAGGAACATGAACATATCGGTGTCCGAAGCATATGCGTATGTGACATATCAGCTTGGTGCACTCAATGCTTTTTGCGTTCAGCAGGGCGCGGTGATACAGCACGTAAAACCTCACGGAGCCCTCTACAATATGGCCGGAAAAGACTATGAACTCGCAAAGGGGATATGTCAGGCGATATATGATTTTGATCCGAAGATCATTCTTCTCGGTCTGTCCGGATCGCAGATGATAAAAGCCGGTGAGGATCTGGGCCTTAAGTGTGCCAAGGAGTTTTTTGCCGACAGGGCATATGAGGATGACGGAAGCCTTCGTGCCAGGACAAAAGAGGGCGCGATGATAGAAGATGAAAATGAAGCGATCGAGCGTGTCGTAAAGGTCATCAAGACCGGAAAAGTAACGACATATTCGGGAACTGATATAGATCTTGAGATCGACTCGATCTGCGTTCACGGCGATAACGTTCATGCACTTGATTTTGTCAGGACAATAAGAGAGAGACTTACCAAAGAGGGAATTAAGATCACCCCTCTTTGTGATGTGCAAAGATAGCACGGGTTATAAAAAATAATTAAAATAAAGAAAACAGGAGGTTATTATGGGAAAGTTTTCAGAAAGACTCAAGAACATCGGTCCGGGTGCGCTTGTTGCCGCAGCGTTCATCGGCCCGGGAACAGTAACAAGTTGTTCCACATCCGGCGCAAGTTATGGCTATACGCTTCTGTGGGCGATGTTACTGTCGGTTATCTCGGTCATCATCATGCAGTCCATGGCTGCAAGACTCGGTATCGTGTCCAAGATGGGATTGGGGCAGGCACTTCGTACCAAGTATACGAATCCTGTCGCAAGGATATTCCTTGCCGTTCTTGTCATCGCAGCGGTGTTTGTGGGAAATATTGCGTATGAGACCGGTAATATTACCGGATCGGTACTCGGAGTGCAGTCAGCATTTTCGAGCCTTTCGGGTGATGGAGCAAAAAAAGTCATAATTATCGTAATCGCAATTGTTGCTGCAGTACTGCTGTGGTCCGGAAGTTATGTTTATATCGAAAAATTCCTGACAGCACTGGTGGTTATCATGGGTGTTGTATTCTTCGTGACCGCATTCGCTGCAAAACCTGACTGGGCTGCAGTATTTAAGGGAATGTTCGGATTTCAGGTTCCTGATACAGACGGTAAGGCATGGATGACTGTTGCGGCTCTTATGGGTACAACTGTTGTTCCTTACAATATCTATCTGCATGCTTCAAGTGCTTCAAAAAAGTGGGGCGATGATTCTGATGTGTCTGAGGGACTTGCGAATTCAAGGCTTGATTCGATCATATCGATCGGACTTGGAGGACTGATCTCCATGGCAATCATTATATGTGCGGGAGCTACAATGAATGTAACCGGTACAACGATCACGTCAGGCGGAGAGATGGCACAGTCACTTGAGCCGCTTCTCGGTTCATGGGCAACAGTCTTCTTTGGTATAGGTTTGTTTGCGGCAGGTATCTCGTCTACGATAACGGCACCTCTTGCAGCAGCCTTTGCTTCAACCGGTATACTTGGATGGGATGAGGACTTAAAATCAACCAGATTTAAAGTTTTCTGGATCATCGTAGTTGCATTCGGTCTTATAGCATCACTGTTCCTTGGGAAATCACCCCAGGAGATCATATTGTTTGCACAGGCCGCAAATGCATTCCTGCTTCCGATCACCGGCATTCTGTTGCTGATCGTGGCTAATGACAGAAAGATAATGAAAGAATATGCAAATAAACTGTGGTTCAATGTGCTTGTTGTAATGGTTATAGGTGTGTTTATCTTCATTGCAGCAAGGAATATGAATGCATTCATTGACGGATTTAATGCACTCATTTCCAAGTAAAGGAGTGGTATGCCACATATACTTCAGACGATAGTATTTGCAGCAGTGCAGTTTTTTGCGAACTTCGTCCAGACCGTGACCGGTTTTGGCGGAGGTCCTGTTTCCATGCCGCCGTCGATGGCAGTTGTGGGGATAAATGATGCAAAAGCTGCCGTGACCGCTATTTTGTGGCTTACGTGCATCGTGGTTTCGGTGCGCGAGATCAAGAACATAGATCTTAAACAGCTCGGTATCATACTTGCGGGTATGGTACCGGGCGTTTTTGTCGGAATGTGGCTGTTTGCCGAGCTTCCGCTTAAGATACTGATGCTCATATACGGTATCGTTGTTGTGTTCATCGCAGCAAAGAGACTGTTCTTTCCGGCAAAGAAAGACCCGGCGGCGCCGCTTCGGATCGGAGCTCTTATACTTGCCGGACTCATGCAGGGAATGTTCACGTCGGGTGGGCCGTTCCTCGTCGTGTATGCGGTTTCGGCCATTCGCGAAAAGAACAGGTTCAGGGCGACAATATCAACCGTTTGGGCGGTCATCAACACATATATGGTCGGAAGGATGGCTTTTCAGGGTATGTACAGGGGCAACGCACCGGTTCTTGTCGCGGCTTCGATCATCCCCGTAGCGGCAGCGATACTTCTCGGCAAGAAGGTCAGCGACCGCCTGGATCATGAACATTTCCTTAAGATCGTATACATTCTCCTTATGGTATCCGGTGTGCTTTTGATGTATAATTATTTCATTCAATAACGTACAGAGGTTTTGAAATGGAGATAGTAGTACTTGTCCTCGGACTGGTCGGTTTTGTTATGTCATTTGTTATAGTGGGCGCTGCTCCGGCTGCGCTCGCTTTATTGCTTGGCGTGCTCAGACTTCTGATAAAGAAAAAAAGACTGACAAAGCTTGGCAAGACAGAGATAATCATCGGGATCGTGTTTTCCGTTATCGCGATAATAGTCAGTCTGTATGTGTATTTTGCAGGCGTGATGGATATTGATTTTGTGAAGATCATCAGGCAGGAGATAGACAGCTTCATGTCTTGAAAAATCTCGGGATGATAGTATAATAAGAAGTATATTTCGGTCATAAAAAAATATGTGAAGGAGAAGGTTACTATGGCTGGTAAATCAAAGAAAAAGAATACGAACGGCATACAGTCAAAACTCAACATGAGGGCGACCCTCATAATGTTCGCACTGATTCCGCTTGTATGCTCGTCTGTGTTTATTGGTGTGATGCTCTACAACGAAGCCTCCAAAGAGCTGAGAAACAGTACTCATAATTCTCTTGTTCAGGTTGTAGAGGGAGTGGGTAATTCTTTTGATGCAATGGCAAATACCAACAGAGCCATCCTCAAGGCATATACTTCCGCACCGATCATACAGGAAGTGCTCAAGGATCCCGAGAATGCTGTGCTTCACAAGAAGGCTCAGGATTTTACCACAGAATACTTCAGCAAACTTGACGGCTGGGAAGGCATATATCTTGCAGACTGGAACTCCCAGGTTCTGACCCATCCCAATGCAGGGGCGGTCGGAATGGTGCTTAGAGAGGGTGATAAGCTCACATCACTCCAGAATTCAATTCTTTCGGCCGAAGACGGCGTGTTCAATACGGGTATCATGACAAGTCCCGCATCAGGACAGATAATCATGTCGATGTACACACCGGTCTATGTTGACGGCGAGCCTAAGGGATTTGCAGGATGCGGATTTTACGTAAAGGGTATAGCCGAGTCGATATCCGATGTATCGGGTCTGGGACTTAGCAGCGCATATGTTTATTTTGTTGATAAAGAGGGAACGATGCTTTTCCATCCGGATGAGTCCAAGATAGGCAATCCGGTTGAAAATGCAGCGGTAAAGGGTCTTGTTGCAAAGCTTGCCGCAGGAGAGCATCCCGCACCCGATGTTGTTGAATATGATTATAAGGGAACCACAAAATATGCCGGATACTATGTCGGAGAGGGTGACCATTACATAGCGGTACTTACCGCCGACGAAAGTGATGCACTGAAGGGGTTATCAACGATCAGGAACTATGCGATCATCATATGTATCGCCTGCGTCATATTCTTTACTGCTCTTGCGCTTGTGGTCGAGAGAATCATATCGGTTCCGCTCATCACGATATCAAAATCACTCGAGAAGCTTTCTACCGGAGATGTTACTGCGGATTGTAATGCGAAGAGTCATATCAAGGAGACGGTCAGCATCATCAATGCATTCTACGATCTGAAGAATGCGCTTACAACATCGATGAGATCCGTCAAGGATTCCGCATTTGTTCTTAACAATGCGATCGTGAACGTTGACGGAATGACCGGTAACAATGTTGAGTCCGTATCGCAGATCAATATGGCGATCAATGAAGTCGCATCAACATCACAGAGCGTTGCCGAGAATGCACAGACGATGGCAGAGAAGGCTGCAGAACTCGGTATGGATATCGAGACTCTCAATGATAACGTGCAGAGGCTGTTTGAGGCATCTCAGACGATCAAGGGTGCCAATAACGAAGCTACCGATTGTATGAAGTCCGTATATGCAGGCTCCAACGAATCAGTTGAAGCTATGAAGAGCATCAGCGACAAGATATCCGAGACCAACTCGGCGATAGCAGAGATCGGAACGGCCGTTCAGGCGATCGAATCCATTGCGGCTCAGACGAACCTGCTTTCACTCAATGCTTCGATCGAGGCTGCCCGCGCCGGAGAGGCGGGGCGCGGATTTGCGGTTGTTGCGGATGAGATCAGATCACTTGCCGATTCTTCGGCTCAGTCCGCTAAGGAGATCAAACAGATCATAGAGAACGTCATAGTCCTTTCAAACGGAACGGTAGATATTTCCAGCCGTGTATTCGATGTCATCAATAAGGAACAGACCGATATCGAAATGGCACAGGATAAGTTCAATATCCTGTCCGAATCAGTTGAAGCTTCTATCGCCGAGATCGATGTCATCAAGGATATGACAGACAGACTCGATTCCATTAAGGTTGAGCTGTCAAATACGACAACGGAGCTTGGAGCTATATCAGAGGAGCTCGGAGCTTCGGCAGAAGAGGTTGCGGCTTCATGTCAGACCGTTACGGATGCATGCTCGGATACGCAGAATTCAACGGCCGAGATGCGCAATATCAACGAGGATATGAGTGCAGCGATCGACTTCTTCAAGCTCGGAGAATGATCCGGTTAGTTTAGTTCATGAATATCACATCAGCCCGTTTGCTCCTGCAATTGGGCTGATGTTTTTTAAAGGTGAATGATGCTGAGAGACAGGGAAATCAGAGAGCCTCTATTTTTTTACCTGGAGGAGAAATACGGAAAGAGCCGGATACTCGAGGAGAAGAACATAGGCAGATCCCGAGCCGATGTGGTGATGATAACGGATACTGCGATATTCGGTATCGAGATAAAAAGCGATGCGGATTCATATGCGCGTTTGGCGAGACAGGTGGAGGATTACGACAGATACTATGACAGGAATATCGTCGTTGTAGGGACGAGCCACGCCCAGCATATAAGAGAGCATGTACCGGATCACTGGGGTGTTATCACGGTTGAGACGGAGGGCGACAGGTTTGATTTTTACGTACTTCGTGAACCCGGGATCAATCCGAACGTTACATTTCGAAAAAAACTTGAATTCCTGTGGAGACCTGAACTTGTAAAGATTCAAGAGTATCATGATATGCCGGCATATAAACAAAAGAGCAAGTCTTTTGTTATCGATAAGATAGCATCACTTATAGAGGACAAAACGATAGAAGAAGACGCGGTTCAGCGGGAAATCTGTGAGTTGCTTTTTGAACGCGATTATAATACTATATTTGAGGAAATCAACAAATACAGGGAAGAAATGGGGCTCCATAAGAGAAGAAGACGAGCCGGGAGAAAAAAGAGGAGTAAATAAGAGATAGCTTACGGGAGAGTATCATGGAACAAAACTATGTGATAGCAACTGCATCAACATGTGATCTGACGAGAGAGTATCTGGAGGAGCACAACATTCCTTTTATCAGTTATTCATATGTTATGGATGATAAAGACTATGAGGATGATTGCCAAGAATCCACCAGATCTGAAACGTACAAGAGGATGCGCGAGGGAACTCTTTTATCGACTTCGGCGATCAATATGTATACATACAGGGAGTTTTTTGAAGGGATCATTGACGGCGGAGCAAAAAACATAATCTTTCTTGATATGACAAGGCCGCTTTCATCTTCATACAGATACTGTGAGGAAGCGATAGAGGATCTGAAGGAGGATCATCCGGATTGCAGGATTATCAATGTTGATACCCGTTGCGTTTCGGGTGGTCTCGGACTATTGGTCAAAAACGTTTGCAGGCTTTATGAATCCGGAGCGACGTTGGATTATGTCCTGTCATGGATAGAGAATAACAAACTCAGGATCGCACACAGATTCACTGTCGATGATCTTAACTGGCTGAAGCGGGGAGGAAGGGTCTCAAACGCTTCCGCACTTGTCGGAACGCTCCTGTCCATCAAGCCGGTACTGTATGTTCCCGATGACGGAACGCTTATTGCTTCGTCTAAGGTCAGAGGAAGAAAAGCTGCTCTTAACACGATCGTGGACTCGATCAAAAACGATCTTCAGGACAGGCCGTCAACCGACAAGATAGAATTCCTTATCAATCACGCGGACTGCCTGAGTGATGCCGAAAGCGTAAGGGACAGGATACTGGAGATGTTCCCGAATGCGGACGTAAGTATCTCGGGTCTCGGAGTCGTGATCGGAGCACACTGCGGCCCCGGACTGCTTACAGTGTTCTACATGACCGATGAAAGAAGACCGTAGATCATGAAGATCGATGTGCTGACGGTCGGAAAGATAAAGGAAAAGTATTTAAAGGACGCTGTGGATGAATATCTGAAGCGTCTCGGAAGATATGCAAAAGTTTCGGTCATAGAAGTGAAGGATGAAAAAAACGATGAAGACGCGAGCGATCATGAGAACGATCTGGTGAGATCGGCAGAAGCTTCGCGTCTTTCTAAGTATATTGACGATGGCGCGTATCTGATACCTCTTTGCATAGAAGGCCGGCAGCTGTCATCCGAAGGATTCTCCGAAATGATATCATCGCTTGAGAATACGGGACACAGCCATATTCAGTTCGTCATCGGAGGATCGCTGGGGATCGATGATGCAATAAAAGAAAAGGGTGACATGAAACTGTCATTCTCAAAGATGACATTTCCGCATCAACTCATGAGAGTTGTTTTACTGGAGCAGATTTACAGAGCATATCGTATCAAGAACAATGAACCTTATCACAAATAAAAAAAACATAATAGCATTTCTTACGGTTGTCTCGCTCTTGCTGATACCGTGTGATATACCCGCAAAAGAAGCGTATACCGGAAGCGATTTTAAGCTGACCGGCACATCCGATTTCGAGACGTTTGACGCAAAAGTATATGTGTATGAGCATATCGCGACGGGCGCCAATGTCGTGTTCATCGATAATGATGATCCCAATAAATATTTTATGCTGGAATTCGATACGCCGACGCTTGATAACAGAGGGCTGCCTCATGTGTTTGAGCATTCCGCGATGTGCGGGAGCAAAAAATATCCTTCCAGAAGTCTTACAAGGGCACTGTATAACAGGTCTTACATCACGTACGGGAATGCACTGACAAGGGACAAGTGTACCGTGTTTCCGATCGCTTCGCTGTCAGAAGAGCAGCTTCGCAGGTTCGCGGATTATTACTGCGACCTTTGCTTTGAACCGCTTATCATGACGGATGAGGACATATTCAGATCGGAGGCTTGGAGACTGTCGCTCGAAGATGAGGATGACGAGATAAAAGTTGCCGGGACCATTTATTCCGAGATGACGGGAGAGTATACGGCAGACCGAGCTGCGATCAGGAGCGCGATAGGTCTTCTGTACCCGGGCAGTGCGTCGTCGTTTGAATCGGGCGGTATACCGTCCGAGATATTAAAACTCACATATCAGGACGTAAGATCGTTTCATGACAGATATTATCACCCTTCAAACTGCAGTGCATACCTTTACGGTGATATACAGGACATACAGTATTTCCTTGACCTTCTTGACGGATATTTTGACGCATACGAAAAGAAAGATATAGACGTTGCTACAGGAGAAAGAAGAACCGAGGAGGGATTTGTCGGACGAAAGTATGATTTTCCGGCGGCAGCCGGGACTTCCTCAGAGGGAAGTACGGAGATGGTATATGCGGTCGATCTGGGAGGTCTGACGGATGAGCAGCTTCGACAGCTGTATGCTTTTATCGCGTGCTGCAATGTCGATACCGGAACGGCAATGATGATACTTCGCGGCGAATTTCCCGGAGCGCGTTTTAGCTTTAATATCGAGCAGGATCAAAACGGTTCGCTGCTCTATGTAACTGCCGGCGGAATGAATGAGGATGATGCAGAGTATCTTCATGAACTGCTTGGGAAGATATTTGCGATGATCGCAGATCAGGGACTTGATGAAAAAGAACTTGAATACTTCCGCAGACAGGCGCAGGCAGGGGTGGCACTTGCAAGAGAAGGACGGACGGCGGCGCTGTCGCTCCTTTCGAATATTTCCAATCTGAATTCGTGCGGACGAGGGTCTCTGTTTTATATGGAAATGCGCGACGGGATGCACGACATGAAATGGTTTGACAATGATCTCGTAAAGGAAATCGCGTCGAAATACCTTGCGGATCCGAAAAGAAGCGCAATGTCTGTCGTGGTTCAAAAGGCCGGTCTGGCGGAAGAAAACGAAGCGAACCTTACGAAGATGCTGTCCGATAAGAAAAAATCAATGACCGGCGAAAACATAAAGAAACTCATAAGCGATACAAAGAGGATCACAGAAAAAGCAACGGATGATCCGTCAAAGTATCTTGATGAACTGAGCATTGTTAACGTATCAAATCTGCCTGAAGTAAAAAGCGAACATACGACGGTAGATAAGACGGATGAGAGAGGGACGAGAAAGATATGGGTGAGCACCGACGCCGGGGACATGAACTCGACATCACTGTATCTTGATGTTTCATCGCTTCCACAGGATAAGCTTAAGTATCTTATGCTGTTTG
>CADCPL010000183.1 GCA_902803305.1 uncultured Lachnospiraceae bacterium | reverse complement strand
TGTCCATCATGAAGACCAATGAGGCGAACAACACCACGTTCAAGCTTGAGAACATAGGAATACTTTTCCTCGTGATAGTGATACAGATTCTGATCATCTGCCTCCTGTCGTATGCCGGTGAGGTTTTTTATTTCTGGATCAATCCCAAGGAAAAATGTCTTATCATCACGGGTGATGTGAAGAGTGCCGAAAGGATCGCAGCTGCACTTTCGTCTTTTGAAAAAAAATATGAGATAGCCGGGATAGTATCGTATGACGATCCGGAGCTTGAGAGCAAAATGGTCGCGGCAGATACGATAGTAATGTACGAACTTCCCGTTGAAAAGAGAACAGGGATAATTGATTTTTGCTATCAGAATCTCAAGAACATATATTTCAATCCGCATATCGCGGATATACTCGAGCAGAACGCAAGGCCCGTCATCGTGGATGACATTTCGATGTTCTCGACGAGATACCATATGATCACGTTCGAACAGCGTCTCGTAAAGCGCCTGATGGACACGGTCATATCATTTGTAGCACTCGTTATCACGAGTCCGATCATACTCGTCTCTGCGATCTGCATCAAAAAACATGACGGCGGAAGCGTGTTCTTCAGGCAGAAGAGAGCAACGGTCCACGGAAGGGTGTTTGAGATAATCAAGTTCCGTACGATGCGTGAGAACGTTGAGAACTATTCGTCTACGGAGGGCGACGACCGCGTGACAAAGGTCGGAAAGGTTCTTCGGAAATACAGGATAGACGAGCTGCCGCAGTTCGTGAACATACTTAAAGGCGACATGAGCCTTGTCGGGCCGCGCCCCGAAATGCTCGAAAACGTTGAGGACTACGAAAAGGAGCTCCCTGAGTTTCGTTACAGGCTCAGGATGAAAGCCGGGCTTACCGGATACGCTCAGATCTACGGCAGATACAATACGTCCTCGAGAGACAAGCTCATGCTCGATCTCATGTACATAGAAAACTACAGCCTTGTTAAGGACATACAGCTCCTGTTCCAAACGATACTCGTACTGTTCAAGGCTGAAGACAGCACGAGCGCATTTGAGTCAGGTGACAAGGCGGAGAATAAGAGATGAACAGAGGCGATGTCAGGATCTCCATAGTCACGCCGACATTCAATTCGGCTGCAACGATAGCCGATACGGTCAGGTCCGTTCTTGATCAGACTCATGCGCCGTATGAGTATATCGTGATCGACGGTGCGTCAACTGATGATACGCTTGCGGTGATAGGCGGTTTTTCCAAGGAGTTTAGTGATAAAGGCATAAAACTTGTCATATCATCCGAGCCCGATAACGGCATATATGACGCTATGAACAAGGGCACGAAAAAAGCGGGCGGTGACGTGATCGGGATAATAAACAGCGATGACCGCTACGAGCCCTGTGCGCTTGAAACCGTTGCGGATGCATATGCGCAGGAGCCGTTCGATCTGTTCTATGCCGATGTCAGGATGGTGCTCCCGGACGGAAAGAGCTTTGTAAAGCACAGCAGAGATCGCAGATATGCCACGAGCCGTGACTGGAACCACCCGACGACTTTTATCGCCAAGAACATTTATGAGCGTTACAGTTACAGGACCGATACGATCCACGACGATTACGATCTGATACTTCGTCTCAAACGGGACAAGGTAAGGGTGAAAGTGGTGAACAAAGTACTGGCGGATTTTTCGATGAACGGCATCAGTCACAGCAGATCGATAAGTGCTGCGATGTCCTCTGTCAGGACGAAGTACGGGATATACAGGAGAAACGGCTACAGCAGGTTTTATCTGTTTGAGTGCATGATCGTTGAGATCGGAAAGCTGATCATAGGATAGATGAAGACTCTTACTTTTTATTCCAATTATTTCAATCATCATCAGAAGGCACTTTGCGATGCGTTTTATGAACTGCTCGGCGAAGGTTTTACATTTGTCGAGACGATGCCGATGGAGGAGTTCCGCTCCGGAATGGGTTGGGGGATCGATATCCCGTCGTATGTTCTTCGGACATACGAGAGCAGCGATAATGAGAAAAGAGCGCGGGAGCTTGCGATCTCATCGGATCTTGTGATCATGGGCACGGCACCGGAGTACTACATAGAAAAAAGGATCGAGCGTGACCTTATCATATTCAGGTATTCCGAAAGACCTCTCAAAGAAGGTTTTATAAAATTCCTCATTCCGAGACTGACGAAAAAATACATGCACCTTCATGTGCGTAACCGCAAAAAGAACATGCA
>CADCPL010000182.1 GCA_902803305.1 uncultured Lachnospiraceae bacterium | reverse complement strand
CCTCTATATGAGCCTTCTGCTTCGGCCGAAAAATCGGGAAGTCACCGAAATGATCACGGTGATGTCGGGTGTGGCTACGGTGCGGGCGCTTCGGGATCGTTTCGGGATCGATGCCGGGATCAAATGGGTAAATGACATCATATATGACGGCAGAAAGATATGCGGGATGGTCGCAGTGGGACACGGCTTCGGAGGAGATGATCCGTATGTTATCCTCGGGATAGGTGTCAATATTTATGAATCCGGTAATGTCCCTGAGGATATAACCGATGTTTACGGCACCGTCATGAAAAAAAGATGCGAAGACATAAATGCCGGACATGATGAAGCCGTAGGTCTTGCAAAGGATATACTTGCGCAGTTCGGCTCGTTATACGATAAACACGATTTCAGGCGGATTGTTGAAGAATACAGAAGGTACAGCGTTGTCATCGGGGAAAAGGTCGAGTATCTGTCGGGGGATGAAGTCATTTCGGCAACAGTCGTGGATATAGGAGATGACGGCGGTATCGTACTTGAGTCGGAAGGTATTCTGAGGACATACAGAGACGGCGAGATCAGGATAAGAATGAAGGATTTGTAATCTTGCGAATTGACCGTCAACAGATTATAATTAATCATTGTTTTGATGTTTACCGGAAAGGAGAGGCAGAGGGTGAGCGACAAAATGTTTTATGAAAACGACGGCATGGATGAAGACAGCTGTCTTCGGTTATATGACAACAGCTACGAATTCTACAAGCTTGTCCTTGAGACTTTCGTGGGAGACATTAAAAAAACACTGGACGGCATGAGGGAAAATCTTGCTGCAGGCGATCCGGAGAATTACAGGATATTCGTACACGGACTCAAAGGAGCGGGTGGATCCGCAGGAGCAAAGGATCTGGTTGAACTTGCAACAAAGTCCAATGCGCTTATAAAAGAAGGAAAATGGGATGAGGCAAAGCAGTTGCATGAGCCTATAATCGCTGAGCTGGAAAGGCTTCAAAAGATCATTCCCGAGAGAATAAAAGCCAAGTTAGGAGAGTAGTCATGAGTATCATCATTCCAAGCGGATATAAAAGCAATCTGTCCATAAGAGAGACACAGGTAGCTATCAAAGAAGTTAAAGACTATTTTGAGAGGAGCCTGGCAAAGGAGCTGAAGCTTACACGTGTGTCAGCCCCGCTGTTTGTAAGACCCACATCGGGACTTAATGATAACCTCAACGGTACGGAGCGCCCGGTACGTTTCGGTATAAAGGAACAGGACGACGATGAGGTTGAGATAGTTCATTCGCTCGCAAAGTGGAAGAGAAAAGCACTCGGTGATTACGGTTTCAAAAAGGGCGAAGGCCTTTATACCGACATGACGGCGATCCGTCGTGATGAGGATACGGATAACCTGCATTCGATATACGTTGATCAGTGGGACTGGGAACTCATCATATCGCAAAAGGACCGCAGTGTTTCAACACTCAAGTCGGTTGTTAAGAAAGTATACGATGCACTAAAGAACACCGAAGTGTTCATCAATTCAAGATATCCGGAGATCAAGTGCATCCTTCCGGAGAATATAAAGTTCATAACATCTCAGGAACTTCTTGACAGGTGGCCTGATCTTTCTCCGAAGGAGAGGGAAAAAGAGGCCGTAAAAGAATACGGCGCGATATTCCTTATGCAGATCGGAGACAAGCTTTCGAACGGCAAGCCGCATGACGGAAGAGCTCCGGACTATGATGACTGGTCACTCAACGGAGATATAATCGTTTACTATCCGGTAATAGACTGCAGCTTTGAGATATCATCCATGGGAATAAGAGTTGACGAGGAGTCACTGAAATCTCAGCTTAAAAAAGCAAAATGCACGGAAAGAGCAAAGCTTCCTTTCCATAAGGCCATACTTGAGAAGAAACTCCCGTATACTATAGGCGGCGGTATAGGACAGTCGCGCATATGCATGTTCTTCCTCAGGAAAGCCCATATAGGAGAGGTTCAGAGCTCGGTATGGCTTGATGAAGATGTAAGCAAGGCAAAAGCAGCCGGCATAGAATTATTATGATATTAGATGACAGGAGATATGATGAAACAGTTTACTTCAAAAGAGCTTCGCAGTACTTGGAAAGAATTTTATAAGGAAAGAGGACATGTCGATGTCGGTGCAGTCTCACTTGTATCCGACGGATCGACCGGTGTTATGTTCAATGTTGCCGGAATGCAGCCGCTCATGCCGTATCTTCTCGGCAAGACTCATCCGATGGGAACAAGGCTCTGTAACGTTCAGGGATGTGTGCGTACAAATGATATCGACTCGGTCGGTGATAAGTCCCATGTTACCTTTTTCGAGATGATGGGAAGCTGGAGCCTTGGAGATTATTTTAAGGAAGACAGATGCAAATGGAGTTATGAACTGCTGACGGGCGTGTTCGGATTTGACAGTGATCATCTTGCAGCTACCGTTTTTGCGGGCGATGAGAATGCACCGAGAGACGAAGAGGGAGCACAGTGTCGTATAAAGTCCGGATTTAAACCCGAGAACATTTATTATCTTCCCGCCGAGGACAACTGGTGGGGACTTGAATACGGACCGTGCGGACCGGATTCCGAGATGTTCTATATCGCGGATGTTCCCGATTGCGGACCTGACTGCGGGCCAGGCTGCTCCTGCGGGAAATATACCGAACTCGGAAATGATGTTTTCATGCAGTATGAAAAGCATAAAGACGGACATCTGACACCGCTTGCCAAGAAAAATGTGGATACCGGATGGGGACTTGAGAGGATACTTGCGTTTCTAAACGGTACAAAGGATGTTTACAGGACCGATCTGTTCACATCAGTCATATCTTATATAGAAAAAGCATCAGGCGAAACATATGATAAGGATCCGGTAAAGACACGTTCCATGCGCGTTCTTTCCGATCATCTGCGTACGAGTGTTATGCTGATCGGAGATGAGGCAAGGCTTGTTCCCGCAAACGGCGGACCGGGGTATGTCCTCAGAAGACTGATAAGACGTGCGGTACGCCACGGAAGACTGCTCGGACTTTCGACGGACGATCTTCTTAAGATCGCCGGTATATTCATAGATGACGTATATAAGGAAGCATATCCGAATCTTGTATCAAACAGGGAATTTGTACTCGGAGAACTCCGTAAGGAGATCGACAGGTTCACATCCACGATAGAGAACGGAATGAAAGAGTTCGTTAAGATACTTGAAAAGGATATCTCATCCTCAAAAAAATGTATCACCGGAAGAGATGCGTTTTATCTGTATGATACTTTCGGATTCCCTCTTGAGCTCACCGTAGAGATGGCGCAGGAAAAGGGACTTACCGTTGATGAGGACGGCTTCGCAAAAGCGATGGAAGAGCAGAAGCAGAAGGCCAGAGAAGGTGCGAGCTTCTCTATCAGAACGGCGGAGGATGATACATTATTTGATGAACTTGATGCATCGATAACGACGACCTTCTCGGGATATGAAAAGAT
>CADCPL010000181.1 GCA_902803305.1 uncultured Lachnospiraceae bacterium | reverse complement strand
TCATCGTATATGAGCCCTGTCGCAAGTCCGAGTCCGGCAATACCCGGAACATTCTCGGTACCGGACCTTACTGCCTTTTGCTGACCTCCACCGAATATTATCGGCTTTATCTTTACCTTATCGCTTATATACAGAAAACCGACTCCCTTGGGACCGTGTATCTTATGGCCGCTGACCGATACAAGATCGATCTTCATTCTTTTCGGATATATCCTGACCTTACCGAACGACTGTACCGCATCCGTATGGAAGATCACCGAAGGATTTATGCCCTTTGCGATACCCGCAAGCTCCTCTATATCATTCATCGATCCGATCTCGTTGTTCACATGCATTACAGACACAAGGATCGTATCATCAGTCATGGCATCTTTCAGCGACTGCGGATCCACTCTTCCGCTCTTATCCACATCCAGATACGTGACGGAAAATCCCTGCTCCTCAAGATACTTCATTGTCTCCGTTACAGCAGGATGCTCGATGCATGTCGTTATGATATGCTCACCGGCACGCCTGTTCGCAAAAGCGCATCCGATGAGTGCCAGGTTATCGGATTCCGTTCCGCCTGATGTAAAGTATATCTCCTTTTCATCTACCTTCATCTCTTTTGCGATGATGCTTTTGGCCTTTTTGACCGCTTCTTCTGCATCAACACCGGCCATGTGCATGCTCGACGGGTTTCCGTATGTATCGCGCATGACATCTGACATATATTCAATTACTTCATCAAACGGGCGCGTTGTTGCGCTGTTGTCCAAGTATATACTCATATCTGTTTCCTTGACGCTCTCCCCGGCGAAGTATGCAGTGTTTCGATCAAAACCTTTGGAGCACGTTGTTACTTGCCGAGTCTAGTAACGTGACGTGCGGAAATATCTACTCTAAAATGTACTGTATCCAGGACAACACTACAAGCGGTGCCGTCTCGGTGCGAAGGATACGATGTCCCAATGTTACCGGAGCAAATCCGGCAGCTTTTGCCTGTGCAACTTCTTCTTCTTCAAACCCTCCTTCGGGTCCGATCATTATCGCAACCTTCGATCCGGGTCTGATACTGTCTATGATCTTTCTCGTATCATTCATGTTGTCATGATCGGCAAGCTCGTAGGGAATTATCTTATGATCAAATGCGCTGCAGTCAGCGAGTGCTTCCTCAATTGTCATGACAGGAGATACCGGAGGTATAACGGCTCGTTTCGACTGTTTTGCCGCGGTTTCCGAGATCGTATTCCACCTTGTTATCTTTTTATCCTGCCTGCCGCCTTCAAGCCTTACCACGCTTCTCTTTGCGGCTACGGGAACTATCCGCGACACTCCGAGTTCAACCGACTTCGTTATGATAAGTTCCATCTTGTCCGCCTTGGGAAGTGCCTGATACAGGACCACTTCGCATGGCAGTTCAACATTGCTCTCCTTTATGAACAGGAGTTTAAGCTCCACGGCATCATCCGTATATCCCGTGACGCTGCAACGGTACTCGTTTTCTTCCCCGGATACCATAAGGGAAACCTCTTCACCCTCTTTCATCCTGAGGACATTTTTTATGTGATTCCTGTCGGGTCCCGTGATGGATGCCGTATTATCGAATCTGTTTATCTGCTCTTTTTCTACAAAGAATCTGTACATATACGTTTTCTTTTGATCTACAACCAACATCACTACGCGATGTCGCCGCGTCACGCCTTCTTCGAAGCCGTGACATTTACCCATTCACCTTGTCTGTTCACTTCAAGAACTTTAAGTCCGTTTTCCTCACAGGCTCTGACTACATCTTTTTCCTTGTCATCTATTATCCCGGACATGATATATATACCCCCGGGCTTCAGGCACTTTATGCCTGCCGGAAGCAGCGGTATCAGTACCTCTGCAAGAATGTTCGCTACTACTATATCATAACCGTCTCCGACTTCCTTCTGCACATTTTCGTCATCTATGAGATTGCCGATGATCAGCCTGAAACCTTTGTCTTCAAGACCGTTAGCCGACATGTTATCGCTTACCGCAGCCTCGGCGCACGTGTCCAGATCTGTTCCTGTTATCTCACCCGCTCCGAACTTGTAAGCAAGAACAGACAGCACTCCGCTTCCCGTTCCGACATCAAGCACCTTGCATCCCGGTTTTACATATTTTCTGAGCGCGCGGATACAAAGCTGCGTCGTCTCATGCATCCCCGTTCCGAAAGCCGTTCCGGGATCTATATGGATCGTCATTCCGCTGTGATCGGGGTTTTCCACGTTCTCCCATGAAGGGATGAACAGAATATCATCGATATAGAACTGATGAAAATACTGTTTCCAGTTATTCAGGAAATCCTCATCGGCGGTTTCCGAAACACTGATCTCGCAGCTCCCTACATTCAGATAACTCTTCATATCTTCAAGTTCTGCTCTGACCGAAGAGAGCAGCTGCTCATGATCCTCATCAGCATCAAGATAAAACGAAACGTATGCCTTGTCATCTGCCTTATCGGGCATCAGATCAGACGGCATGATATCAACAAACATCCCGCTTAGTTCATCTTCCGACAGCGGGATCTTATCCTCTATCTGAGCACCCTCGACTCCGAGATCATCCAGCATGCTTATTATGATATCTTCCGCAACAGTTGTTGTTTCGATCGTATATCTTTTATATTTCATTGATTTCTCCTGAAAAAATCAGGGCCCTTAGCAAAAGGCCCTGTTACTGTCTCTATTCAACAACCACGTCATCGACCTTATCATTCTGAATGACGCATACGAACGTCTTACCGTTATTGATCTCAATCTCGTTGCCATCCATGTCGTAATATCGTATCGCGGACAGATCGTAGTTATCTTCGTTGATATCCCTCTTCCACGTTCCCGGGATGCATTTGCCCTTTGTACAGTACTGAATGGCTCCTCCCTTGTGGCAGTCAAACGCCAGATAATCCTTATCGTCAAGCTGCACCCAGAAATTGTACTGCAGTATCACGTTATCGTACGAGAGCTGCTCACCCGTAAGATCATCTATCTGAGGACCGTCATACTGGTATCTGTCGTATTTTCCCGTTTTCTCGTTATAATCGAACCAAGGCTTGTTGATCTTGTACTTAGGTTCTATATGCTTGGCACTGTATCCTTTCTCATTCGTGACCTCGGTCCCGAGATCGCAGAACTTGAATTTGCCCTTATATCCGTCATAGTGGTCTCTTCTGTACCCGAGCATGTCTATGCCGGCGTTTATTCCTTTGTCACTCGTGTATACGTTATGCGGTGCCTGGCGGTCTGTGGTACGGTAAAAACTCACATCTCCCGCAGGACCGAGTCCGTTTATGTTATCCACATAATCTTTATCAAGAAGCTCAACCGCGTATGATGCCTGTCCGAAATGCATGTATATGGCATCAAACTCAAGTGCGGTATAAACAAAATACTCACGACAGCTTCTTACGGAGCCTATCTTCTCAAGACCGTCATAATTCTCGAACACTCCCATCAGTCTTGTGATCGCGCCTTCAACAACATATTCGTAAACAACATCGGCATATGATACTCCGCTCATAGGCTGCGCTGCTTTAAGGTTATTGAGCATTATCGCAACCGGTCTTCTGTTTCCGATCTTCTCATCAACAGGCAGTCCCGACAGATAGCTTCTCATCTGTCCTTCGGGAAGAGCGTTCGGATCATTTGCTTCGACGGGTTTATCTTCAGACTGATCCGCAGCTGCAGGTGCGGGGCTTGTCGTCGCAGTTGCCGGCTCGGCAGGCTTATCCTGCTCGTCATCTCCTTTGCATGCTCCGAGTGAAAATACCGAAAGCATCGCAACAAGACCGATCAATAATGATTTTTTAAGCATTCTTTTCTTCATAGCATTTGACATTATAAGTTATTTACGGGCATAATTCAAGAGCCGCAAAACTGCGGCTCTTTGCTGTTATCATGCTTATTTCATGAATCCACGCTTCTTCTTTTCCGTCTTGGATCCGTCGCTTCCCGCCTTGGACGCCTTGTATCTTTCAACTGCCGTTAGGGAATCCGAGGTAACCTCATCAAACTCCTTCAGAAGCCTCTTGGCATCTGCCGACAGCTTCGTCGGTGTCTGAACAACAAGTGTGACATAGTGGTCGCCGCGGACGTTTGCGTTACGCAGTGAAGGTACACCCTTTCCTTTAAGTCTTACCTTTGTATCCGTCTGCGTTCCGGGCTTCACCGTATATGCGACCTTTCCGTCAACGGTGTCTATCAGGATATCTCCTCCGAGGGCGGCAACCGCAAATGAAACCGGTGCGGTTGAATATATATCCATATCCTGTCTCTGGAAGATCGGATGGCTTGCTATCACAACTTCAACGAGAAGATCTCCTCTCGGACCTCCGTTCGATCCGGGCTCACCCTTTTCACGGAGTCGTACGCATTGTCCGTTATCTATACCGGCAGGTATCGAGACAGACAGTTTCTTGCGTGATGCAATATAACCCTGTCCGTGACAGTCCGGGCATTTATCCTTGATGACCTTACCTGTTCCTCCGCAGTCCGGACACGTCTGAACGTTCCTTACGGTGCCGAAAAGTGACTGCGAGGTGAACACGACCTGACCTTTTCCCCCGCACTTGCTGCAGGTGACCGGGTTTGATCCGGGCTTTGCTCCCGTACCGTGACAAGTCTTACATTCATCCTTCTGAAGCGGCTCTATCTCTTTTTCACATCCGAAGATCGCTTCCTCAAATGTGATCCTGACGCTTGCGCGAAGGTTCTGGCCTTTCATAGGTCCGTTATAAGATCTGCTGCCGCCGCGGCTTCTTCCGCCGCCAAACAGGTCGCCGAATATGTCTCCGAAAATATCACCGAAGTCCATCGAACCGAAATCAAATCCGCCGTATCCTCCGGGTCCGCCCTGTTCAAACGCGGCATGACCGAACTGATCATACTGACGTCTCTTGTCGGGATCGGACAGAACGGCATAGGCTTCGGAGGCCTCTTTGAATTTGGCCTCCGCATCCTTGTCGCCCGGGTTCATATCGGGATGATATTTCTTGGCAAGTTTTCGATATGCACTTTTTATTGCGCTGTCATCGGCATTCTTGGCAACACCGAGGACCTCATAATAATCTCTTTTGCTCTCTGCCATTGTTTCTTATCCGTTATACTTCTTTGTAATCTCCGTCAACAACATCATCTGCTGAAGGTCCTTCGGAAGTTGCCTGGCCTGCTCCCATATCAGGGCCTGCTCCGGCAAATCCGCTCATATCCGGGCCTGCTCCGCCTGCCGCTCCCTGAGCCTGCTCGTACATCTTCTCGAACAACTTCTGGGCTGCCGACATTGCTTTTTCCTGCTGAGCCTTGATCTCGCCTACCTGATCTTCCGTCATGTTCTCGGGATCAGCCTTCTCTGCGAGTTCCTTCAGTTTGTTAAGCTCTGCCTCAACATTTGCTTTATCGGATGCATCAAGCTTATCGCCTACTTCCTCGAGAGCCTTCTCTGTCTGGAATACGAATGAATCCGCATCGTTCTTCGCATCAACAGCTTCTTTACGCTTCTTGTCTTCTGCCTCATACTGAGCAGCTTCCTTGACAGCCTTCTCGATCTCATCATCGCTCATCGATGTACCCGATGTGATGGTGATGTGCTGTTCTTTGCCCGTACCGAGATCCTTTGCGGATACGTTAACGATACCGTTCGCATCTATATCGAATGTAACTTCGATCTGAGGTATTCCTCTTCTTGCCGGAGGGATACCATCAAGTCTGAACTGTCCGAGAGATTTGTTGTCTCTTGCGAACTGTCTCTCACCCTGTACGACGTTGATATCAACAGCGGTCTGATTATCCGCAGCCGTTGAGAAGATCTGACTCTTCTTGGTCGGGATCGTGGTATTTCTTTCAATAAGGTGTGTTGCAACACCGCCCATTGTCTCGATGGAAAGTGTAAGAGGTGTTACATCAAGCAGCAGGATCTCACCTGCGCCTGCATCACCTGCGAGCTTACCACCCTGTATCGAAGCACCGAGTGCTACACATTCATCGGGATTCAGGCTCTTCGAAGGCTCCTTGCCGGTAAGCTGTTTAACCTTATCCTGAACTGCAGGGATTCTTGTCGAACCGCCAACGAGAAGCACCTGTCCAAGATCAGCCGTTGTGATGCCTGCATCCTTAAGAGCTGTTCTTACAGGCTCTGCCGTCATCTCAACAAGATCATGTGTAAGTTCATCAAACTTAGCTCTTGTAAGGTTCATGTCAAAATGCTTGGGACCTTCGTTCGTAGCTGTGATGAAAGGAAGATTGATGTTCGTCGTTGTTGCGCTTGAAAGCTCCTTCTTGGCCTTCTCTGCTGCTTCCTTAAGTCTCTGCATCGCCATCTTGTCGCCGGACAGATCAACACCTTCTGCCTTCTTGAATTCATCAAGCATCCACTGTGTGATCTTGTTATCAAAATCATCTCCGCCGAGACGGTTATTACCGCTTGTTGCAAGAACCTCGATGACTCCGTCACCGATCTCGATCACAGATACATCAAATGTACCGCCGCCGAGGTCGTATACCATGATCTTCTGCTCTTTTTCATTATCAAGACCATATGCGAGTGCAGCTGCCGTAGGCTCGTTGATGATACGCTTAACATCAAGACCTGCGATCTTTCCTGCATCCTTTGTTGCCTGACGCTGTGCGTCATTGAAGTATGCGGGAACGGTTATGACTGCTTCCGTTACCTTCTCTCCGAGATATCCTTCGGCATCAGCTTTAAGCTTCTGAAGGATCATTGCGGAGATCTCCTGAGGGCTGTACTTCTTGTCATCGATATTGACCTTGTAGTCACTTCCCATTTCTCTCTTGATCGAAGAAACGGTGTGATCGGCATTTGTAACTGCCTGACGCTTTGCAGCTTCACCGACAAGACGCTCTCCGTTCTTGGTAAATGCCACGATCGAAGGTGTTGTCCTTGCTCCTTCCGTGTTAGTTACAACGGTAGGCTTACCACCTTCCATAACTGCTACGCAGCTGTTTGTTGTTCCCAGATCGATTCCTATTATTTTACTCATAATACTTTCCTCCTGTTCTATATACTGTTTGTCTGATATTACTTTTTTCGGGAGAGCCACGACATTTGGATCTGCTTCGTCCCTCGCCGGGACGGCATCCCGATCTTCAATCGGGATAGGCGATAGGTCGTGGCCTACGTGCTAACTTAGCATTCTTTCAGAATCCTAAGTTACCACCGATACCATACTCGGTCTGACTAAAGTGTCGTGATACATATATCCTTTTTGAAGCTCTGCGGCTACCGTTCCGCTTTCATATTCCTCACTTTCAACCTGCATGACCGCATTGTGAAAATTCGGATCGAAAGGCTGTCCGACCGCCTCTATAGGCTTCACTCCCAATTTATCAAGTTCTGCCGTAAGCTGTTTGTATATCATCCTCATGCCGTCGGCAAATGCTTCATTGCTGTCTTCGGGAACGTTCTCAAGTCCTCTTTCGAAATTATCGATGACCGGCAGTATCTTTTCGATCACATTCTTGGCTCCCATATCGTACATTCCGGATTTTTCCTTGTCCGTACGCTTTCTGAAATTCTCGAACTCAGCCATCTGACGTTTAACCCTGTCTTCAAGCTCGGCGATCTTTTCATCTCTCGGATCCTTCTTTTCTTTCTTATCCTTCTTACCGTGATGCTTTTTCTTTTCTCCGGCCTCCTGATCTTCTTCCGGATCCGGCTGCTTCCTGTCTTGTTCTTCGGGATCCTCTCCGACCGTCTCTTTACTTGCCGGTTCTTCCTTATCCTCTTCTTTTAAGGTCTTCTTTTCTTTTTCTTCCATTTCTTCCATGATCTTTTCCACATCCTCCTCAAATTGCTCGGGAGATTCTATATCGATCTTTATTCCTTCGTCGCTGCTCACCTGTATCTCCTTTAACTCTTCTTAAACATATCATCAAGCTCCGATGTGAGCTTTTTAATGGTAGAAAGCACCTTGTCGTAATCCATACGCTTCGGTCCTATGATACCTATCGTTCCGTGGATACCTTCATCCAACTCATACGTTGCCGTAACAACGCTGCAGTCTTTCATGTTCTCGACCGGAGCTTCCTCTCCGATGTAAACCTGTATCCCCTTCTCATCCGAGTGGGACAGGGTTTCATATACAAGATCCGTAAGCTGCTTCTTTTCTTCAAAGGCCGTTATAATGCCGCTGGCTCTTTCGTTATCCGCAAGTTCCGGATATTTGAAGATGTTGTTGGCACCGCTTGTATATATCTCCAGATCCTCGTCTGCCTTGATCGACTCAGCTACGGCATCTATGACTTCGGCGATTATCCCTGCCTGTTCACCCGCCTGCTGCTTCATCTTCGCGATGACCGCCAGGCTGATGTCTTCAATCGCCATCCCGTTAAGGGTCGTGTTCAAAAGCATGTTGAGCTTCAGCAGCGTTTCATCATCTATCGGTTCATCTATATCGATGATCTGGTTTTTGATCATGTTCCCTTCAAGAACTATGACGGCAACTATACGTTCCGCTTCCATTCTCGACAGCTGTATGAACTTGAGACGGTTCATGTTGTAGCGCGGCGCCGATATCATCGCGGCGTAATTCGTGTTCGCCGACAGGCTCCTTGCCACCTGCTTGAGAAGGCGCTCCATCTTGTCTGCCTTTTCGATGAGCATTCCTCTCATCTCATCGGTCTCGCGTTCGCGCTCTTCAACCTGCTGTTCCTTCTCCGCCATCAGCTGGTCAACGTAGAATCTGTATCCTTTATCGGAGGGGATACGTCCGGCAGATGTATGCGGCTGGATGATATATCCCATATCCACAAGGTCTGCCATCTCGTTACGGATCGTCGCCGATGACAGGTTCAGATCCTCGATCTTGGATATGGTCCTCGATCCCACCGGTTCTCCGGTATCAAGGTACGTCTTGATGATCGCCAGCAGTATCTTCTTTTTTCTTTCGTCTAAATCCACGGGGACCTTCCTTTCAAATTGTTAGCACTCGCCTCGTTAGAGTGCTAACATCTATACATAACATACCACCGGGTTATATCGTTGTCAATAAAGAATTTGTGAACAATTGTTGAACGTTGGAAGCATACTTCGAGCCTCAGGAATCCGGTCATTTGCGCAAAAAGGCGCTTGCGCTCGTTTCCGCGCGTCACGTTACTAGGCTCGGCAACAAGGAATCCTCCCACTTCGTGGGTCCCTCCTTGTTGCATACCTCGCCAAGTAACAACGCGCTCCAAGTCTTTTTGCTGCAAACGCCG
>CADCPL010000180.1 GCA_902803305.1 uncultured Lachnospiraceae bacterium | reverse complement strand
GTGTATGCCATGGCTCCGAACTCTTCAAGTGTCTTGACTATCGATGCAACGGTCGATGCTTTCTGTCCGATCGCAACGTATATACACTTAACGTTCTGGCCTTTCTGATTGATTATCGTATCGATGGCGATAGCGGTCTTACCCGTCTGTCTGTCACCGATGATGAGCTCTCTTTGTCCTCGTCCGATCGGGATCATCGAGTCGATCGCCTTGATACCTGTCTGAAGAGGTGTATCAACTGATTTTCTCGTGATAACGCCGCTTGCGACACGCTCGATCCTGCGATACTTATCTGTCTGAATTGGACCCTTGCCGTCGATAGGCTGTCCGAGCGCATTAACAACACGTCCGAGCAGTGCATCACCTGCAGGAACCTCTACGACACGACCCGTAGTCTTGACCGTATCACCCTCGTTGATGGATCCCGCACCAAGCAGAACCGCACCTACGTTGTCTTCCTCCAGGTTCATGACCATGCCGTATACTTCATTCGGGAACTCAAGAAGTTCTCCCTGCATCGCCTTTTCAAGACCGTGTACACGTGCAATACCGTCAGCCACCTGGATTACTGTACCGACTTCGGATACTTCCAGACAATCTGCGTATCTCTTGATCTGATCCTTGATTACCGAACTGATCTCTTCTGGTCTTAAATTCATGGATCTTTTACCTTTCTATACTGTACTTATCTGAATCCGGCGAAGATTCTTCGCCAGTTCATTTATCTTAGTGGATATACTGCTGTCAACAACTTTGTCACCGATGCGTATCCTCATGCCGCCGATAAGAGACTCATCGATCTCATAATCGATCTCCATGCTTACATAATCGGTGGTGTCAAGAAGCTTCTGCTCTATACGCTTCTTCTGCGCATCGGTAAGAGCGGTCGGTGTCAGAACATGAGCAACACCGATCTTCTTGTATTCCTTGACCTCATCGATAAAGCATGCAAGTATTCCGTCGATCTCCTCGTATCTTCCCTTTTCAACTATCTGATAAAGAAGACCGCATACTTCGGCTGATACTTTGCCCGTGAAGATATTCTTGATGACGCTGAGCTTCTCGTTCTTGTCAACGCTCGGATGGCTCATTACTTTTGCAAGTTCCGGATTGCTGTCCAGAATACCGATAAGAGCCTCTACCTCCGAATACAGTTCGTCGACCCTGTTCTCTTCAACAGCCAGTTGAAACAAAGCATCCGCATAGGTTTTCGTGACTAGCTTTGCCATGTGCTCTCACCTACTTCTTTCAGGGTTTCCTCAACGAGAGAATCCTGAATGTTCGTATCAATACCTGCTGCGACAACCTTGCCGGCCAAAACCGACGCAACATCGATGATCTGCGTCTTCACTTCGTCGGCAACCTTGCGTTTTTCAAGTTCTGCCTCGTTGTGAGCCTGACGGATAATGCCCGCTGCTTCATCTTTGGCCTGGGATATGATCATCTCTTCATTCTTGACAGCTTTCTGGCGCGCCTCGGCAAGAACTGCATCTGCATCCTTCTGGGCGTTTGCCATCTTTGCTTCATACTCATTCTTCAGAGCCTCTGCATCATCCTTGTCCGTTCTTGCGGATTCAAGATCAGCCTCAATCCTCTCCTGACGCTTGCGAAGAAGCTCGCGCGTCGGTTTGAACAGCATATAGGACATGAAAAGGAACAGAACGAATACGGCAACCGCTGTGATGACTGCATCATGAAGCAGTTGGAAATCCAAGTCAAAAAGACGTTCCATTCTAATGCCTCCTTATGATCACGTAAAAGGCTTAACGAATAATAACAGCATGGCGATGAGCAAGCCGTAAAGACCTGTCGTCTCGGCAACTGCCTGACCAAGAAGCATCGTAGATGTTACATCAGACTTCGCACCGGGATTACGTCCCACTGCTGCTGCTGCGTGTCCAGCTGCGATACCCTGACCTACACCGGGGCCGATACCTGCTATAACAGCAAGACCTGCGCCGATCGCCGAGCAACCGAAAATAAACTCCTGACCTGAAATGTTCATGTGATTTCCTCCTGTTTATTGTATATATTCTAAACTTATTAGATTTCATAAGGACGCTCGGCCATTTAAATCGACTTCGTCGATAGGGCCTCGCGGTGACGTCAGGACTCCGTCTGCTTCGCAGACACCTCACGTCATTCTCCAATCGCATCACTGACATACGTCATTGTGAGCATACAGAATACGTATGTCTGTATCGCACCTGAGAACAGGTCGAAATACAAATGCAGGAATCCCGGCCATCCCCAAGCTATCTTGGTGAGCAGTCCGTAAACGAGTGCCATCATGACCGTTCCCGAAAGGATATTTGCAAAAAGACGGAGCGAAATAGATACCGGAACCGCCAGATCTCCGATGATATTGATCGGAGCCCAGATCGGCCAGGGATCACACAATCCCTTGATGAATCCGCCAACGCCCTGATGCTTGATCTTGTTGAAGAATATAAGACAGAATGTGATAACACCGAGCGGGAAAGTAACGCCGTAGTCGGCTGTAGGCGGACGAAGTCCGAGCAGTCCCGAGATGTTGCTCACAAGTATGAATGCAAATAATGTGGAAATATAACCGAGGAACTTCGGTGCGCTCTTTCCCATACAACCCGTGATCATGTTATCAAGCATCTCTACCATGAGCTCGACTATGTTCTGAAACGTACCGGGCTTCTCATAAGGATCTGCATTTACTATCACATGATGAGCACATATGGAAAAAACTGCAAACAGCAGAAGAACTATCAAAAGACTGACATGAGTGGTTGTGATCCATACAGTATTGCCAAACAACTGATAAGAGAATATTCCCTTGATCATGAAGTTGACATCTGATGCCAAAAGAACACCGTTCAATTATCTTCCCTCCCACAAAGAAGTTTATGTACAAAGGGCTGCAGATACGCACCTGCCTTTATGGTGATCACCGACAATACAAGAAATATCGGATGGGCAGCCTTCGTGTATACGCTTACGGCTACAACGACACATACGAACGCATATCTGATCAGCATGTTCTTGCGAAGCTCTGCTGCCGCGCCCTTCTCATCAAGACAAAGAGCATCATCGACAGTCACCGCCATATGTATCGTATATATGAGTGCGGTCAGCATCCCGATCGCAACTGCGATAAGTGCTGCTCTTCTGTCACTGACAAAAAATGCTATGACAGCAAGAACAATATTTACCGCTATGATTCCTATCATCATTTCATGGAGGGTATGATTTTCTCTGAGAATGATCCTGAGCCTATTCATTCATATGATCCCTGTATACCCTGTCCATCTTTTCCGCAAAATCTTCGTCCGCGTGTCCGGACACTTTCGCATCCGTATCACTTCCCAAATGAGTAGTGTGTTTGCTCATGTTCTTAGCAAAAACGAATATGTTTCGAAAGCCGGCAAGCGCCCCCAGAAAGAACATGATTATCACTATGAACGAAGTGGAAAACAGTTTATCAAGAAATATCCCGGCGAACGTGCACAGCAAAATGGGAACGATCATATTGATCCCGAACTGCAGCACGAGCGTGAAATTACGAAATACATCTTTTTGGTACTTCATCACAATAGTATAACCTTGAATGCCCAAAAAGTCCATACAATCAGTAAAAAACGTGATCTCCGATGATCGTTCCGTTTATTTCCGGAATGACCGTTCTGAAGTAAAGGCAGTTTCCGACAGGCGTAGCGCCTTTCATGGCTTCATCCGCTGCCTGATAGCAGGCTGATGTTGCACCAAGTGCCAGTCTCGTTGCCAGTCTTCCGCTTCCTACCGGAGAAAACTGTCTGTTCTGATATATAACTCCGGAAACGGTATTGGGATATGCCGCTGACCTTACCCGGTTGATGACCACGGCTCCGACGGCAACCTGTCCCGTGTACGGCTGATTACCGGCCTCACAGTATATGAGGCATGCAAGCAGATCCCTGTCACCATCCTGAAACTCTATCTCTGAAATATCGCGCCATGCCATCTTCGATGCTTTTGCGATCATGGCCTGTTCTTCGGCAAGCTGTTTACGAAGGGCCGCCAAGTTCTCCTCCTGTGCTGCCAGCTCAGCCTCATATGCGGCCGTTTCCAACTCGGCTGCGGATATCTGTCCGTCGGTCTGCGCTATCGATCCGTTTGTCGAAGTCACGAGATTATTGACTTTCTTTTCTTCGGTCTGTGCCTGTTTCTTAAGGCTCTGGAGCTGTTCCTCCTCTTTGCGGAGTATCTCCTCTTTTTCCTCAACGTCCTTGCGGATCTGAATGAGGTTATCGTACATCTTCTTATCGTAGTCTTCGATACGGGTCGTGTACTCGGCCTTGTTAAGAAAATCCGCATAACTTCTGGCAGAGAAAAATGCGGTGACTATCGATTTGTCTCCGCGTTCATACATGAACTTGATGCGTTTTTTCATCAGTTCATACTGATCGGCTTCTTCACTCTTTGCCACTTCAAGCTCTTCCGTGGCTTCTTCTATCTCTTCCTGTTTGGCCGTGATCCTGTCCTCTATCTCCCCGATGTTCTCGGTGATCTTGGTCAGGTTATCATTAAGCTCGCTCAAGTAGGACTCAAGCTCCTGCTTTTGATCCTTGAGTCCTTCCTTTTTCTGCTCGGTGGCATCCTTCATCTCTTCGGTGGCTTTTTTGAGTTTTTCAGCCTCCTTGATCTTCTTGGAAGTATCTTCCACCGATGCTTTTACGGGAACGGATGATTGCTGCCCGATACAGGAAACGATGAATACCGCGCACAGCAAATAAGCTATTAAGTTGTATCTGAATGTGCGTGGATGCATATTATACCGATATCGTGAGGTCTCTTCCCGAAGGTTCGTATCTGTAGTAGGCAACGCCCGCTGCATCAAGCATCTTCTTGGATGCGATGAAAGGATCTGTCGTGCCGTACTTGTCACAGTCGTAAATGATCGTCTTGATGCCGCTCTGTATTATCGCCTTGGCACACTCGTTGCACGGGAACAGCGACACATAGAGCTTTGCTCCCTCAAGGCTTCCGCCTCTGTAGTTAAGTATCGCATTCAGTTCGCTGTGCACCGTGTATACATATTTGGTTTCAAGAGTCTCGCCCTCTCTGGCCCACGGAAACTCATCGTCCGAACAGCCTCTCGGAAATCCGTTATAGCCCATCGAGAGTATCTTGTTGTCGGGGCTGACGATACATGCTCCGACCTGGGTATTTGGATCCTTCGATCTCATGCCGGCAAGCTTTGCAACCGCCATGAAATACTCATCCCATGAAATGTAATCCTGTCTTTTATCACTCATTATTTTGTACCGAAAATCCTGTCGCCAGCGTCTCCGAGTCCGGGAACTATGTAACCGTGCTCATTGAGTTTTTCATCAAGTGCTCCGATGTATACATCAACATCCGGGTGATCCCTGTGCATTACCGCAACACCCTCGGGAGCACCGATTATGCACATGAAATGAATGTGGCTGCAGCCCTTGTCCTTGAGCATCTGAATGGCCGCGCTTGATGATCCGCCCGTTGCGAGCATGGGATCTACAACGAATACTTCTCTGTTGGCACAGTCCTCGGGAAGCTTGCAATAATACTCTACCGGCTTCAGTGTTGCGGGGTCACGGTACAGACCGATATGACCCACCTTCGCCGTGGGAATGAGGCTCAGCATTCCGTCTACCATTCCGAGGCCGGCTCTGAGTATAGGAACTATCGCCATCTTCTTACCCTTGAGTTCCTTGGCGGTAGTCTTGCATATCGGAGTCTCTATCTCCACATCCTGGACTTCAAGATTCCTCGTTGCTTCATAACAGATGAGCATCGCTATCTCACCTATCGTCTGGCGAAAATCCTTTGTCCCCGTGTCGCACCTTCTGATATAACCGATCTTGTGCTGAATGAGCGGATGATCCATTACGTAAATGTTGTCGATTCCCGGATACTGTTTCATGCCTTGTCCTCCATCTCTTTTATCTGTGATATTCTTCTGACGTGCTTTTCTTCGTTTGAAAATTCCGTGTTCATGAACGTATCTACTATATCCATGGTAAGATTCGGGCCTATTATCCCGGCTCCCATGGACAGCATATTTGCATCGTTGTGCATTCTCGTAAGTTTCGCACTCGTAACATCCGAGCAGAGCGCACATCTGATCCCCGGCACCTTGTTTGCCACGATCGATATGCCTATTCCCGTGGTACACATTACGATGCCCCTGTCATACTCTCCCGATACGACAGCCTCCGCAACGCTCCTTCCTATAGCGGGATAGTCGCAGCTGTCCGGCGTATACGTTCCAAAGTCACGAACCTCATGACCCTGACTTTGCAGGTGCTCTATTACCTCCGCTTTTCTGTCAAATGCACCGTGATCGGCGCCTATTGCGATCTTCATCTCTTTTCTCCTAAACCTTTATCGTATTATGACCTGCAGCCTTTATTAGCCTGTTCATTATCGCCTGGCCCAGCTGCGGGGTATCAAACTCCTCGGAGTATATCTCCTCTATATTCTCATCATCGCATCTTCTGAGCATGTCATACAGCTTCGAAGCGATGGACGATTCATCATCCCTGCTTCCCATGTCTCCCACAAGATCAGCCTGAGTATACTGCACTGCATCATCCGAATCCGACAGCACCGCCGTTCTTATTTTGCCGCTGTTTGCAGCAAGCCTGTCCCGGATGTATCTTATCACGTCGTCTCTTTGCCCCGATACGATCGTAACCTTTCCCTTCGGAGCGTAGTGCCTGTATTTCATTCCGGGAGCCTTCGGTCTGACATCGGGTCCCGTCTCATGAAAAACAGCCGGATCCGTTTCAAGTTCTCCCACAACCTCACGGAGCATTTCGGCACTGACAAATCCCGGCCTCAGCATCATGGCCGCACCGTGTGACAGATCGATTATCGTGGATTCAAGCCCGATATCACATGGCCCGGAATCAACTATCATGTCTATCCTTCCGTCCATGTCCTGTCTGACATGCTCACCGCTCGTAGGCGATGGTCTTCCGGAAATATTGGCTGAAGGAGCCGCAATATATCCACCGGATGCCTTGATGAAAGCCTGTGCCACCGGGTGTGACGGAAACCTGACCGCTACGGTATCAAGACCGCCTGTTGTCTCTGAAGGAACAACTGATCTTTTTTTGAATATCATCGTGAGCGGGCCGGGCCAATACCTGTCTGCGAGCTTATAAGCCACCTCCGGTATATCCGCCGCGATCCTGTCAAGATCATCCATGTCGGCTATGTGAACTATGAGCGGATTATCCGACGGACGACCCTTTGCCTCATATATCTTCTTTGAGGATGAGGGGTTCAGCGCATCGCCTCCGAGTCCGTAGACCGTCTCCGTGGGAAACGCCACCAGGCCTCCCCGGCGTATGACAGTTCCTGCCTCTTCCACGACGGACATATCGATACTGTCGGCATCCACACATCTGTATATCGTGTTCATCACGCAGGGTCTTTTCCTTCCTCTACTGCGTTTATCATATCCTGTATCTTCGAAAACTCTCCCGAGTATATTATCTTAAGCAGCTTATCAAGACTCCGAAGAGCCGGTATCATCTTTTCCACCGAAAGCGTGCCGTCTGTGAGCGCATCGGCTATCTCTCCGACATCAACGACCTCAACCCTGCCGTCGGGGTATATCAGAACGTCTGCGAGAAGATCCGTAAATACATATGAATTGTCTTTCTTATCATACGTATAGTCGATTATATCGCAGTACCAGTACATCAGTGTTCCGTCTTCGCGATAGAACTTGCTGACCTTAAAACCCTCTTTCAGAAAATAGCATGAACAACCGTGATGAAGGATCTTCTTCGGCCTGATGGCATTCCATCTGGTCACGATGTGCTCATCATCAAGATAGAGCACCTCGTCTTTATCAAGCAGAATGATCTCTTCGGGAATGATTCGTTTACGGTACAAAATCGGCTTGTCCATGCAGATCTCCTTGTCCTAGTTCTTTGCTTTGTTTGCAAACTTGGTCAGATCAGGTAACCATACGAGTTCCGTCTTACCTATGGGACCGTTTCTTTGCTTGGCTATTATGACTTCCGCTATTCCCTTTTTTTCCGTATCGGGATTGTAATAATCGTCTCTGTACAAAAACATCACGACATCCGCATCCTGCTCTATCGCTCCCGACTCACGCAGATCCGACAGCATCGGCCTGTGATCGTCACGCTTTTCCACCGCACGGGACAGCTGCGACAGTGCCACAACCGGAACGTTCAGTTCCCTTGCCAGAGCTTTTAGCGATCTTGATATATCCGATATCTCCTGCTGTCTTGAATCCGTCCGTCCGTTTCCCGACATGAGCTGCAGGTAGTCGATCATTATCACGGCAAGATCTTTGTTTTCGGCTTTGTATTTTCGGCATTTGCTCCGCAGCTCTCCGACCGATATTCCCGGTGTATCATCTATTATCAGTTTGGATTCACCGATTGTGCTGGCACCTTCTATGATGCCTTCCCAGTCTCTTGCGGATACGCTTCCGTTTCTTATCGAATTGGAATTGACATGTGATTCAAGCGACAACAGACGATTGACCAGCTGCTGTCTCGACATCTCCAGGGAAAAGATGACTGCGCCTTTTCCTTCCCTGAAGCAGATATGCTGCGCAATGTTAAGGACAAAGGCGGTCTTTCCCATTGACGGTCTGGCAGCTATAAGGATAAGATCCGAAGGCTGCAGTCCCGCTGTTTTGTAATCAAGATCCGTAAATCCCGTGGATACTCCGGTTACGACTCCGTCTGTTCTGGCAGCGATGCCGATCTTTTCGACCGCTTCCTTAACGATCTGCCTGATGGGCACGTGATCGGCCGTATTCTTGCTGTTGGTCAGCTCAAATACTTTTCTCTCGGCTTCTTCAAGAATATAATCCGCATCTCCCGAATCGGAATAGCATTTATTCTCTATGTCCTGCGAAAGCTTTATCATGCTCCGCAAAAGCGATTTTTTCTTGACTATGTCTATGTGCTGTTCGATGACTGCAGCCGTTGATGCCCACATGACCAGATTCCGGAGGAACTCACCCGATGCGATCTCCGCGGGTGCGTTCATCTCGATGAGCCTGTTGGATATCGTTGTCGGATCAACCGTTGCACCTTCATCGACCACGGACTTTACCGCATCAAATACATAGGCGCATTCTTTCAGATAAAAATCATCCGCTGTGAGTGCTCCGATAGCGATTATAGCCGCGTCGCGGTCAAGCATCATTGCTCCCACAACGCCTCTTTCAGACTCCTTGTGATGGGGCGGCAGTTTTTTCAGAACAGCTTCATCCATTTCAGCACTCCTCAACTTTTACTTTGAGTGTTGCGGTAACCTGAGGATGGAGCTTCACCGGAACTTCGAATGTTCCGAATGCTTTGATCGGCTCTGCGAGGACGATCTTTTTCTTATCTATATCCATATCGTGCTGCGATTTTGCTTCCTGTGCGATCTCCTTGCTCGATACGCTTCCGAAAGGCTTGTCGCCTTCTCCGGCCTTCAGTTTAACGACGACGGTCCTGGTCTCGATCACCTTAGAAAACTCCTGCGCGTCGGCAAGATTCTGCGCTGCCATCTTTTCCTCATTTGCCTTCTGAAGCTTCAGATCGTTCATGTTCTTGGAATCGGCAGGCTTACCCAGCTTCTTCTTGAAAATAAAATTCTTGGCATATCCGTCGGACACTTCCACTACATCGCCTTTTTTTCCGACGGACTTAACGTCCTGTAATAAAATGACTTTCATTAAAGTTCTCCTTTTTCCTTCATATCACTCAGTACCATGATAAGAGCCTTCCTCGCACCCTCAATGGATACGTTCGGAAGCTGTGCGCCTGCGACGTTCATATGGCCGCCTCCGCCCAGTCTCTCCATGATGACCTGAACATTTACGTCGTCTATTGAGCGGGCGCTTATATATACTTCGCCCTGATGCATCGTAAGTACAAACGATGCCCGGATGCCGCTTATGTTAAGAAGCTCGTTGGCTGCTTCCGCACCGATTATCGTCGGACTGTCGATGATCGTCTCGGGAGTGACCGCGATGGCAAAGGCTCCGTCGTATACCTCGGCATTGCTGACTATCTCGGCCTTGGCCTTGTATGATGCCGCATCATCCCTGAACATCTTGCGGACTCTCGTTACATCCGCGCCGTTTCTGCGAAGGTATGCCGCTGCTTCAAATGTACGCACACCCGTCTTGGTCATGAAATTGTTCGTATCTATCATCATGCCGGCATACAGGCAGTCAGCCTCATCCGACATGAGCTTTACGTTATCGCTTATATACTGAAGGACTTCCGAAACCATCTCTGCCGCAGATGATGCATAAGGCTCGACATAAGAAAGTGTTGCGTTTTCTATCTTCTCGGCTCCCTGTCTGTGATGATCGAGAACCACTATCGTATGACAGAGTTCAAGCAGTTCCGGACAACCCGTGTAGCTCGGCTTGTTCACATCAACGACGACAAGTGTACATTCCGATGATGTCGCGATCTCGATCGCTTTTTCATTCGATACAAATATGCTCTCCTCATGATGTCCGTCACGCCTGAGCATCTCGATCATCGGACGGATCGAAGTTGTGACCTCATCCACCACGATACTGACCTTCTTGTTGAATGTCTTGGCCACGCGGTAGATACCGACGGATGAGCCGAACGCATCAACATCAAGGATCCTATGTCCCATTATCACTATATGGTCACTGTTTTCTATTATCTCTCGAAGTGCGTGAGCTTTGACTCTTGCCTTGACTCTCGTATTCTTGCCGGTCATCTCACGCTTGCCGCCGAAGTAGCTGATCTCGTCATCGGTCTTGATGATCGCCTGATCACCTCCGCGTCCGAGCGCCAGATCGATCGCGGTCCTTGCATACTCGTAGTTCTGCATGAGAGAATCCCCGCCGGCTCCGATACCGATCGACAGCGTGAATGAAACCTCGTTACCGATGTTGGCATTCTTGACTTCTTCAAGAATATCAAAACGGCTTTCTATCATTCCGTTAAGATCCCTGCGCGTCATGATGACGAGGAATTTATCCTTCTCCATCTTCTTGACGATCGCATCGATGTTCTTGAACTTTTTGTTGATCTGTCTGTCGATGAGTGCCACTGCAAGTGATCTTCTGGCTTCATCAACACTCTCGAGCGCCTCATCATAATTGTCCATATAGATGAGTCCGCAAACCATCTTCTGTTCTTCGATCTGTCTGGAAAGTGTATTGACCTCTGTTACATCGAACATGTACAGAGCGATCAGATAACTGTCGTAATCAACAGCTTCGACTGCTTCCGGCGCATCCATGAGAGCTTCCATCGACACCTTGTTCATGCTGGCGCGAAAATCATGATCGTTCACGGTAATGATCATCTCAGTCTCATGCTCCATACCGGGAAGCTTTTCTTTTGTGATCTCGGGTATTACAGTGGAGATGTTTTTGCTGTGTTTTCTGGAGATCTGCATCGTCTGTTCAAATGCATCGTTCATCCATATGAGCTTTCCCGATTCATCAAGGAGCGCATACGGGATCTCCAGATCGCGGAGCAGCTGCTTTTGCACCTGTCCGTACTGGGTGGCAAATGATATCAGATCCTTGAACACCCTGTTCCTGTTATGGAAATAAAGAAAATAAGCAACACCGGCATAGATCACGGCAAAAGCCGATGCCATCACGCCTGCTCTTACATCAATAAAAAACATGGAAACGGCAAATACAATGACTAATATCGTCATCCAAAGCGGCCACATTATATATGTCCGGATCTGCCCTTTGAATCTGATGTTACTGTTGCTCAAATCACACCTCTTCCGGCACATCGTATGATATGCCATATTACCCATTAAGAGATATTATAACGCAAATGTCAAAAAAAGAAAATGGCGACATCCGGATACCGGATATCGCCATTTTTCGATATAATTGCTTCGTGGGTCTGCTAAGGTGTGTCGCCCCTATCAGCCTAGCCTCTAAGGACGCTTGCGCGGTCCCCCCTATCAGCCTTCTTCAATAGCTCCTACAGGGCACTGTGCTGCACATGCTCCGCAGCTTACACAGGTATTCTCATCGATCTCGAACTTGCCGTCTCCTTCAGAGATAGCGCCTACGGGACACTGTCCTGCACATGCTCCGCATGAGATACATCCGTCTTTGATAACAAAAGCCATGTCTGATTCCTCCTTTATTTCAATATATAGCCTACTGTCATATTTATCTTATGTCGTGATCAATTGTACACCATCCTGACTCCAAATACAACAGTTCATACTATCCTTTTCAGTTCCTGCATCATCCCCGAGATCGGAAGACCCATCACATTGAAAAAATCACCCTCGATGGATCTGACGAATATCGCCGAGGACGTCTGGACTCCGTATGATCCCGCTTTGTCAAATGGATCCCCCGTGGCGATGTACGAATCTATATCGTCTTCATCAAGATCACAGAACGTAACCTTCGTCTCCTCGCAGAAGACATGCTCTCCGACACGTCCCGTGCTGCTCATGAATACAAAAGTCACACCCGTGAAGACGCTGTGAGTGTTTCCCGAAAGCGCCTTCAGCATCCTTTTTGCATCACCCTCATCTTTTGGCTTGCCGAAAACCGTATCTCCAAGTGCGACTATCGTATCAGCACCGATTATCAGCATATCCGTCGGGGTGACAAGGTCCGCGTGACTTTCATTGTATGTCCTGATCGATGCCGCCACGTCTTCCGCTTTCTGACGGGACAGTTCCATACAGATTTCTTTCGGAACCTTTGACTTTACGACTTCCTCTTTCTCGGAAGGCCATATGTCAAATTCCAGACCTGCCAGCTCCATCAGCTCCTTGCGTCTCGGTGATGCAGATGCAAGTATGATCTTGAACTTCGAATTAAGTGTCTGTGCAAAACTCATGACAGTAGTCAGCCCTCTCCGTCATCTTTTCGTCTTGCCTTGATGCCGTCAAGGATGACCTGTTTCTTGGCGATCAGATCCTTCTTATCCATGGGCGGTGTGTCACCGAGAGGATACTCGATACCGAGCTTTTCGTATTTCGGTTTTCCCATAGTATGATAAGGAAGCGCATCAAGCGCCTTGAGAGTCTTAAGACCTCCTATAAAATACCCCAGATCATACAGGTACTTATCATCATCGGTAAGATCCGGCACGATGACATGCCTGATCCATATATCGACTCCCTTGTCGGATAAGTACTGCGCAAATGCGAGTATTCCGTCATTTGGCTGACCGGTTATCTTCTTGTGC
>CADCPL010000179.1 GCA_902803305.1 uncultured Lachnospiraceae bacterium | reverse complement strand
CTTCGGAAATACGATCACAAACGTACTGAGTCATTATGTGATCATACCTGATGTGCTGAGCAGCCTGCTGGAAGTAAAGAACATCATTATGTTTGCGGTGCTGTTCATACTGTATATGTTTTTTTATTGCGTGCTCCCGTATAAGAAGATACGCATCCTGTCGCAGGTATGGGGCGCAGCCGCTGCGAGTCTGTTGTGGATTCTCTTCACCAGATTGTTTTCGCTTTATCTGTCATCCTTTACGGGCTACAGCATGTACGGCAGTTTTGCGGTCGTTCTCGTGATCGGGATATGGCTGTATGTTGGGATGTATCTGATGTTCCTGGGAGCATTAATGAATTTATACATAGAATCCAATAAGGGGGTTCAAGAAAGGAAAGGATAGATTATGAAGGATCGTATAGAGGAGCTGAAGAAAAGATTTGCCAGGGAGCTTTCAGACGTTTCCGATCAGAAAACTCTTGAGGAACTGAGGCTTGCTTTCTTAAGTAAGAAAGGTCAGGTCTCTTTGTTGATGCAGGAACTGGCCAAGATACCGAATGAACAGAAAAAAGAAGCCGGTGCGCTCATCAATTCTTTCAAGCAGGAGATCTCGCATAGGTTTGACGAAAAACTCTCGGAGATCAGAAAGATGGAAGAGCAGTGTCTGATCGATGCCACGCCGAGTTATGACGAATCCCTTCCGGAGAGCATCAGGAGAGGATCATACCATCCCATCAGCCTTGTTCAGCGTGAACTTGAAGGGATATTTGAGTCGATGGGATTTGATGTGGAAGATTACAGTGAGATCGTGGATGATTATCACTGCTTTGAAGCGCTTAACATTCCCAAGTATCATCCGGCAAGAGACATGCAGGACACATATTATCTGACGACGCCCAATCAGCTTCTGAAAAGCCATACATCAGCTGCTCAGAATGCGATCATGCATAAATACGGAAAACTGCTCAAGGAGAACGGACGTCCGATAAGAGCGGTATTTCCCGGCAGATGTTTCAGAAATGAGGCTATCGATGCCTGCCATGAAAATACATTCTTCCAGATGGAAGGGATAATGATAGATAAGAACATTTCGATATCAAATCTTATCTATTTCATGAAGACGATGCTGTCGGAGGTGTTCAAAAGAGACGTTACCGTAAGGCTGCGTCCGGGCTTTTTCCCGTTTGTCGAACCGGGCTTTGAGCTTGATATCCAGTGCCTTATATGCGGCGGCAAAGGTTGCAGTTCCTGTAAGAATTCCGGTTGGCTCGAACTGTGTCCGTGCGGAATGATCCATCCGAATGTTCTGAAGTACGGCGGGATCAACAGTGAGGAAGATCCTTATGAGTATACCGGCTTTGCATTCGGTCTCGGGCTTACAAGACTTGCCATGATGAAGTATCAGGTAAAGGACATCCGAACGTTTAACGAAGGCGATCTTGCGGCGCTGTCACAGTTTATTTCATGCTAAGAGGGGGAAATTGTCATGCTTGTTTCAATGAACTGGATCAGAGATTTTGTTGATCTTGAAGGTGAAGACCTTGAAAAACTCATACATAAATTCACGTTATCAACAGCCGAGGTAGAAGGCATCGAGTATAAGGGAAAAGACGTCAGCAATGTGGTTGTGGGCGAGATCATATCATGCGAGGATCACCCGGATTCCGATCATCTTCATGTTCTGAAAGTCGATGCCGGTGATGAGGTTTATGATGTTGTCTGCGGTGCACCCAACGCAAGGAGCGGTATTAAGACTGCCTTTGCAAAAGTCGGCGGAAGTGTCGGAGGGATGACTTTAAAGCAGGCCAAGCTTCGCGGAGTAGTATCCAACGGAATGTGCTGCTCGGGTAAGGAACTGGGTATCAGTGATGATCATTCGGGGATACTCGAACTTGACAACTCTTATGAGAACGGTACGGATATTAAGGAAATATATCCGATAGATGATGTTATCTTTGAGGTGGATAACAAATCTCTTACAAACAGACCTGATCTTTGGGGGCATTACGGGATCGCAAGAGAATTTGCGGCCCTTACGGGAAAGCCCCTGCTCCCGCTTCCGGTTGAAGAGAATACATATGAGGGTGACGCAAGGGTTGAGGTAGAGATCGCAAACAAAGATCTGTGCTACAGATATACATCAATGAGGATCGAAAACATACATGAGCATGTAAGTCCCGCCAAGATGCAGGTGAGACTGTATTACTGCGGAATGCGTCCGATCAATCTGCTGGCGGATATAACAAACTACATAATGCTCGAACTCGGTCAGCCCATGCATGCTTTTGACGGCAAGAAGATAAACAGGATCGTCATAGATACTCCGAAGGAGCCGCTTAAGTTCACAACGCTTGACGGTAATGAGCGTGAGATCACGACAGATACGCTGTTGATCTATGATGACAAGACACCTGTTGCGATCGCGGGAATAATGGGCGGACTGGACAGCGAGATTGTTGATGATACGGATACGGTGGTTCTGGAGTCGGCCAATTTTGACAGTGTGTGCGTCAGAAAGAGTGCAAGTCGTATGGCTCTTCGTACCGATGCTTCGGCACGATATGAAAAGACGCTCGATCCGGAGATGACGATCGTTGCAGCAAAGAGATTTTTAAAACTCCTGCTTGAATCCGATGCAGGGGCAAGATGTGTTACGGGAATAACCGATGTGTATGTGAAAAAATATCCGGAGATCAAAATACCGTTTGAAAAGAAGTTCCTTGACAGATATACGGGTATAGATATCTCTTCGGACCGTATCGAAAAGACCCTGATAAGCCTCGGATTCGGAGTGGAGAGAAACGGGGATGAGTTCAAGGTGACAGTCCCGTCTTACCGTGCCACAAAGGATGTGTCAATGCAGGCGGATATCGTAGAAGAGATAACAAGGATATACGGCTATGACAATTTTGATATCAAGACAACGTTTGAGCCGCTCCTTCCCGCAAGACAGTCGATGCGAAAGATCAACGAAAACAGCATCAAGGATCTGCTCGTAAAGAGATATGCATGCCACGAGGTTCATTCAAGGATCTGGTGCGATCCGGACGATATGCGGACCCTGGGTCTTTCGATAGAGGACAACGTCAAGCTTCTTGGCGCATCGGAAGAAAAAGAGACAGGAATACTTCGTACATCAATGATGCCGAGTCTTCTTCCGTTCATATATAAAAACAGGAGTTTTGATGATACGTTTTCGATATTTGAGATCGGAAGATGCGTTCACGGAACAAAGGCCGACGGGGCTGCAAATGAAAGGCGTATTCTCGGTATCGCATTGTACAGCAAGGAAGAATCGGAAAAAGTTCTCTATATGCGTGCCGTTGATATGGTGAACACCATTGTATCGGAGCTTAAGCATGACAGGGTAAGCTACACTAAGATAACACCCGAACACGAATGGCAGCATCCGAAGAATACCGCAAGACTTGCCTCATCAAAAGAGTTCGGAGTATTGTGCACGATACATCCCGCCACACTTGCGAAGATCGCCAAGAATTGTTCGGTCGTATGCATAGAGATAGATATGGATATCTTTGATGAACTTGAGGCTCGTGATCTTGAGTTTCGTGAGCCTTCAAGATTCCCTGCAGTGGATTATGATCTTTCTCTTGTCGTTCCCGACGGAGTCAGATTCGAGGATCTTGAAGAATGCTGGAACAGGAAGGATAATCCCGAACTTGCCCGTGTCAGTGTTATAGATATATATGATGCGGAAGATAAGAAGAGCGTCACCATAAGATACTCCTTTGAAACGGATGACAGGACTCTTACCGGTGAAGAAGTCCAGAGCAGGATGGATGCCATAATCAAAAAACTTGCGGATAAGAATGTTGTTTTAAGGGCGTGAAATGAAAACATCCGATTTTTATTACGAGCTTCCCCAAGAACTCATCGCTCAGGATCCGCTTGTCGACAGATCATCATCCCGGCTTCTCGTAATGGATAAGAAAACGGGCGTTATAGAACATAAGATATTCAAGGATGTAAAGAAATACCTTAAAGAGGGAGACTGCCTTGTTCTTAATGATACGAAGGTTATCCCCGCCAGGCTCCTCGGGACCAAAGAAGACACAGGAGCGGCGGTCGAAGTGTTTCTGCTGAAAAGGCGGGGTGACAATGAATGGGAAACCCTTGTACGTCCCGGAAAGAAGCTTCGAGCGGGAGCCAGAGTGATCTTCGGTGACAATGATCTTGTATGCGAGATCAAAAGCGTACTGCCTGACGGAAACAGGATAGTTTCTTTTGAATTTGACGGGATATTTGAAGAGATACTTGATAAGCTCGGTCAGATGCCGCTTCCGCCATATATAACCAAGAAGCTTGCCGACAAGGACAGATATCAGACAGTATATGCAAAGAACAAAGGAAGCGCAGCGGCGCCGACAGCAGGTCTTCACTTCACCAAAAGCCTGCTTGATGAGATAGAGAATTCGGGCGTTAAGATAGCATATGTTACGCTTCATGTCGGACTTGGGACTTTTCGCCCCGTTAAGGTAAATGATGTTAAGGATCACCACATGCATTCGGAATGGTACCGGATAAGCAGTGAGGCGGCTGACCTGATCAATGAGACAAAACGAAGCGGCGGAAGGGTCATATGTGTCGGGACCACAAGCTGCAGAACGATAGAGAGTGCTTCGGACACTTCCGGTAACGTGTCGGCGGGAAGCGGGGATACGGATATATTCATATATCCGGGATATGATTTTAAGATCATGGACGGACTCATAACCAATTTTCACCTTCCCGAGAGTACGCTGCTCATGCTTGTATCGGCTTTTGCCGGAAAAGAGAACATCATGAACGCTTATGAAGAGGCGATAAGGGAGCGATACCGTTTTTTTTCGTTCGGAGACGCAATGATGCTTATATAAGTGATAATCACTTGTAATAAAAGAGCTTTTGTATTATCATATTTAGTCGGGTTACATAACAACGCATCTCTAAAAAGGAGAAAGGTCATGCAGGAAAAGAGAAAGAGTAAAAGATTTGTGCTTGAAGCAACTATTGAAATGGAGAGAGTGGACGGTCCGAATAACAGGCACGTTCCGATTAATGTTATTGATGTTTCAGGCTCGGGGATCGGATTTTCCTGCCATGAGATACTGGAGATGAATTCGGTATATAAGCTCAGGCTCAAGATATGGACGGGAGATAATGTCGATGCTCTTGTGAACATCATCAGATTTGATAACAGCAAAGACAACGAGTATGTATACGGTGCAAACTTTATCGGAATGCCCGGTAATGATACTACAAAGTTCAACATTCACGAATTATTTGAGGATGCCAACGGTTGATGTGAGATAAAGGAGTTTGAAATGAGTAAGAAACCTACAGTTTTAATGATCCTTGACGGGTTCGGATTAAATGATGAAAAAGAGGGGAATGCCGTATAT
>CADCPL010000178.1 GCA_902803305.1 uncultured Lachnospiraceae bacterium | reverse complement strand
CATATCCCCAAGCTTATATAACTGTCTTATGAACTCTTCATCAAAAACCTCACGCGGTGACCCTATACGCTTTACCTGCCCGTCTCCCACGGCAACAACCACATCAGCCAGCCTCATGGCTATCTCCGGCTCATGGATCGACATCAGTATCGCAACGTTTTTTTCGGTTGCAAGGCTTCGGATCTTCGTCAGGATATCTATCTTATATCTGATATCAAGATAAGATGTAGGCTCATCAAGCACGAGTATATCCGGCTCCTGGCATATGGATCTTGCCAGCAGCACTCTCTGCCTCTGTCCGTCGCTTATATTGGTGAACAGTTTCTCCGCGATATCCTCCGTTTCGGTAAAAGCTATCGCCTCGTCCGTTTTAGCTCTGTCCCGGGGTGAAAGCCTTCCGAACATGCCCGTATACGGATACCTTCCGCTTTCTATCACCTGCCTGCAAGTCATCAGCTCCGGTCTTATGCTCTCCGTCATGACCATTGACAGCTTTGAAGCGATCTCCTTTACGGTCATATCCGCTCTGTCCGTTTCCCCGATCAGGATCCTTCCCCCACGTGCAGACAATAGTCCGGTCACAGTACGCAGCAGAGTTGACTTTCCGCTTCCGTTAGGTCCGATCAGAGCAACTATCTTGCCCGCGCAGACACTCATCGTTATGTTCTTTACAATATCTTTATCATATCCGATGCAAAGATCGCATGTCCTAAGTCCGTCCACCTGCATCCTCCGGTTCATGACTTACTCTTACGTCTTATCATAACAGCTATCACTACAGGAACAAGAATAACGGCCGTTACCGAACTGATCGACACCTCTGTTGGCGCAAACAACGTCCGTGCTACACAGTCACACGCAAGGGTTATGAGCGCACCGAGCAAAAAACAGCCGGGTATCATGACCTTCGGTTCACTTGTCCCCGTCATACCTTTCATCAGGTGCGGGACAGCTATACCGACAAAAGAGATTGGGCCGGCAAAAGCGGTGACCGTTGCTGCAAGACCGCTTGAAATGAGGATCAGCATCACCCGGAGTAACTTAACGTTTACTCCGCCGCCTAAAGCATAAGCCTCGCCGAGCCTGTACGCTCCTATAGGTTTTTGAATGATAACGGTTGCTATTAAACATGTGACAACAATAACCGTCATCATCATCGCATCTTTTCCGTTTGTTCCCGACAGACTTCCCATAGACCAGTTATGAAGGTTTACTATATTCGAATCATCCGCAAATGTCACGACAAGATCCGTTATGGCAGAACATATGTACCCGGTCATGATACCGCAGACCACGAGTATAGCTGAGCTTCTCACCTTAAGGGATATCAAAAGCACAAATCCCATCGACATAAGCGCTCCTGCAAAGGCCGCAAAGACAAGAAACAGTGACCCCGGTCTTACCTGCCGTGACATAAGGAAGATCAGCGCTATTGCCACCGTAAGCTTTGCTCCCGAAGAAATGCCGAGTACAAACGGTCCCACTATCGGATTATCAAAAAAAGTCTGCAGCATATATCCGGACAGAGCCAGAGCCCCTCCAAGCACTATCGCCGCAACCGTCCTCGGAAGTCTTATGCCGAGCAGAACCTCAGCCTCCATGGAGTCTCTCAACCCTCCAAGCAGTATAGTGCGCACTTCTGTCCCCGTTATACTGACGGTCCCCGTTATGATGTTTATATATGTCATCGCTGCAAGTGCGGATATCACCGCAGCAAATGAGATCACGCATCTTTTATTCATAAACTCACCGCAGTTTTGTCAGAAATACACATTCGTTTCCGCCGTCTGCTATCGTACTTATATCGTTTATCAGATCTGCCATCCCCGTCGTTTTCTGAAAAAAGCCGCTGTCAAGGCAGTACACCCTGCCTTCCTTCACTGCTTTGAAATCGGCGAATATCGGATTTTTCGCTGTCAGATCATCCACCGAGGTGATCTCCTTCTCGATGGTGCTGTTATATATAAGTATATCAGCATCTCTTGCCTGCGCATAGAAGTCTTCCGCCTGCATGTTAAACGTTCCGGCAGACGTTTCGTCCTCAAGTCCCGCCGAATCCGGGATATAACTGCATCCTGCAAGCTCAATCATCTTTGCTATATAGTCATTTGGTCGCCTGACGTTTATCATCCCGGTTGCCGAAACAGAAAAGAACGCCACTGAGCAAGGATCCGCGTCTGCTTTTTCGTTCCCGATCTTTTGCGATGCCGAAAGATATATCTCTTCGGCCTCTTTTTCCTTACCGAACAACACACCGTAAAGCTTGATCCATTCAAGACGGCCAAGCGGATCGCTTTCGTAGCTTGATGTCTCAACAATAACCGGAATGCCCAGTTCCTCGAGTTTTTCCTTCACCTCGGGGTTATGAAATATCATCGTATTTTCTATTGCCAGATCACAGCCCTTTGAAAGGATGAGTTCATAGTCGGGCATCCTGTATTT
>CADCPL010000177.1 GCA_902803305.1 uncultured Lachnospiraceae bacterium | reverse complement strand
CTGTACTGCTCGATCCACTTCATCATGGTACGTGACATATAACTGTCAGCCCTTGCGATATCGCGGCTCATCGCGATGGAATTCCAGTTCGTTCCCCCTGTCTTTCTGATATATCTCCATGCGCTCATCTTCTCATCTGTGCGGTATATATCGCCCCGCATGAGCAGGAACAGATTGATCAGCGCATCATCCGTAAAATCACTTGCGCGGTACAGTATCGTGTAATCGTACTTTTCATCTTTATATATGTTCCTGCTGACAACGGTGGAATAGTGTCCCGGCCATTTTCCGCTGTAACAGTAATCGTCGTAAGTAAACACACCCTTCCAATCGTACAGATCACCGATCTTTAATACCTCTTTATCTGCGATCGGGTCGCTGTTCTCATCCACCATAGTGATGGAGTGTGTTACGGCTATGTACTCATTATGTGCATCAAGTATGTCAACCTGCTTTTGGAGCTTATGCGGGTCCGTCCAGAAATCATCGCCTTCAAGATACGCAAGATACTCACCCGTGCACCTTTTGGTCGTTTCGTATACATTTAGCGTAGGTCTTCCGCCGGTATTTTCACTCCTTATGAACAGTCTTATCTGCCTGTCACCCGGACCTTTTGCCTCATGCTCGGGATACTCCTCGGCTATCCTTTTCAGTATCTCCTGTGATCCGTCGCTTGAACAGTCATCCCCTATGACCACTTCAAAAGGAAAGTCCGTCTCCTGAGCAAGAACACTTCTTAATGCCTTTTCCACATACCGGCCGTGATTATACGTTATGAAAATGACGCTTAGCTTATAGTCCATCAGCCGTTCTCTTTCCTGAACTCTTCGGTATGATCCGTTATATGTCCGTTGCTGACCTTAAATATGATGTTGCAATTCTCGATCGTGGACAGCCTGTGTGCTATAATGAGCAGCGTCTTTCTGCCTCGAAGTCTTTCGATCGCATCCATAACAGCAGCTTCCGTCTCCTGATCGAGGGCGGATGTTGCCTCATCAAGGACGAGTATCTGCGGATCTCCGTAAAGTGCCCTGGCGATACCGATCCTCTGTCTCTGACCGCCGGAAAGCCTTACTCCGCGCTCACCGACCATCGTATCAAGTCCCTCGGGAAGCGATCTTACAAAATCATCAAGCTGGGCTTCCTCAAGCGCTTTCCAGACTTTATCCTCTTCTATCTTATCCTCGTCTATTCCGAATGCAACGTTGCTCCTTATCGTCTCATCCGCAAGGAATATGGCTTGCGGGATGTATGCAAGTTTTTTCGACCATTCAAGCGGATGCTCGTGAACATTCATTCCGCCGTAAGTGACTTTTCCTTCCGTAGGTGTCAATATCCCGAGGATGACATCGGCAATGGTTGATTTTCCGGCTCCGGAAGGTCCGACAAACCCGACGGATGCCCCGTCCTCAATCGTGATGTTAACATCGGAAAGAACGTCATTTGTTGTGTTCGGATACCTGTATGAGACATGCTCAACTCTTATACCGCCTGATGCGTCCGCTTTGGCATCCTTTTCGGGTATCTCTGCCGTTATCATGTCCTCGGTCTCTTTGATATCACGGTAAATAAGATCTGCCGAGGGCTTCAGGAATACTATCAGATTAAGATAATTATCGATCTTTCCAACGGACGGCAGAAGCTTGAACGCAGCCATGGCAAATGCCGCAAGCTGCGATATCATACCGGTCAGATCTTCTCCATTAAAAAGCTTGACCACAAGCACGAGCAATATAGCTCCGATACATACCGTCTCTATAAGGTAAGCCGGGATCTGTCCGAGGATCTCATTGTTACGGACAGCCGTATACTTCTTTTCTCCCCGTTTTGTAAACGCCTTGACGAAATATTCCTCCCTGTGGAGGATCTTGATATCCTTTACCGCACCGAGAGCCTGGTTGATCGCCTGATGCATCTTACCGTCGTTATACTGCGATATCTTTCCGTTCTCCTTCGTTCTTCCGTGGAAAACAAGCAGATACAGGCCCGAGAATACCAGCAGTATCACAACAACCGATACCGTTATGAACCAGTCTACAACGAGCAGATATATGCATAGCAGAGCCGATACCATTATCTCGGAAAATGCCGAGAATATCGTGAGCAACATCTGGAAAAAGCGCTCCGAATCAAGCATGATCGACCTTATCATCTCTGCCGAGTTCTTGTCCAG
>CADCPL010000176.1 GCA_902803305.1 uncultured Lachnospiraceae bacterium | reverse complement strand
TTTGAAAATCCGTATTTTTCAACGATCTGCGTCGTGCAGTATTCTTTATCTTCTTCCCCGCACACGAGCACTATATCATCCACAAAGCTGTCACTGAACGCTTTGAGGCTGTAATATACGAGCGGATATCCACCTATCTCTATGAACTGCTTGGGCTTATCGGCTCCCATACGGGTCCCGCGTCCTGCCGCAAGGATTATGGCTGCTGTTTTTTTCATACATCCACCACCGTTTTATCTATTATCAGAAACCTAATATCCTCTTCAAGTATGTCGCCGCGTCATGATTGCTGATCGATCTTGACAGCCGGCTCTGCATTTAATGTGAAATCCGCAAAATTTCCTTTTTCGTATTCATGGTATGCCGCAACTCCGATCATCGCAGCATTGTCTGTACAGTATATGGGCGAAGGGCAGTAAAACCTGACGCCTTCCCGCGCGCACGCATCAGTCATGCTCGCACGGAGCGCAGTATTGCTCGCAACACCACCGGCAAGAGCTATCTCGTGGAGGCCGAACTGCCTTATCGCCATGACCGCATGCTCGGTCAGCACTTCCACCACCGCTTTCTGAAATGATGCGGCCAGATCGCACGGATCCACGGTCTCGCCCTTCATCTCGGCATGATTGATGTAGTTAAGGACTGCGCTCTTTATGCCCGAGAAGCTGAAATCATACGCACTGCCCTCTACCTTTGCCTTGGGGAATACGATAGCCTCACTGTTTCCCTTCTTTGCGGCCTCATCTATCTTTGGTCCGCCCGGATATCCGAGCCCTATGGCTCTTGCGACCTTGTCAAAGGCCTCTCCGGCGGCATCATCTCTCGTCCGCCCTATCACTTCATATGTGCAGTAGTCTGCTACCCTCACAAGATGAGTATGTCCGCCCGACACTACAAGCGAGATAAAAGGCGGTTTCAGATCTTCATGTTCTATATAATTCGCGCATATATGGCCTTTTATATGATGAACTCCGATAAGCGGAAGTCCCGTCGCAAATGCTATGGCTTTTGCCTCGGCAACTCCGACAAGGAGCGGTCCCACAAGTCCCGGACCGTATGTCACTGCTATGGCATCAATATCGGAAAGCGTACATCCCGCCTCCGACAGCGCTGTCTCTATTACAGGATTGATCTTCTCTATATGTTTTCTCGATGCGATCTCGGGAACAACGCCTCCATACAGAGTATGCAGGTCTATCTGCGAATATATGACATTTGACAGGACCTTACGACCTCCCTCAACGACCGCAGCGGCCGTCTCGTCACAGGAGCTTTCTATTGCAAGTATCTTAATATCACTCATCGCCTTCTCCGGGCTCCACAGGTTTCCATCCGAGTATCTTCCAATGACCCCTGTCATCCTTCCTCATGATGAAGTGTTCCTGGATCGGAGCGACATTTGTTCCCATTCTCACCGTATATATGCAGTACAGCTGCGCCCACTCAAATCCATCGTACGAGTACTCCTGGACATCGGTACTTGCCGATACGGAGTAGCTTGATATGACTTTCTTATCCCTCTTCCAGCTCTCGATGTCCATCTTGAGAGCGCTCAGATACTGTTCATCTGTCTGATTAGCAACCAGTTCGTCGTCAAAAAGCCTTCTCGACAGAGTGGCAAGCTTAACAAGTTCCTCATCCGTGTATTCTTCACCGTAGAAGCATTGCGTGATCTCGCTGTAGAATTTCAGTACTTCCTTGGGAGTGGGGGGATAGTTGGTCTCAAGATTTCTCGACAGTATCTGGGAAACAACGCTCATCTGCTGTTGTTTTCCTTCATCTATCATCTTCGATCTGTTAGATATATAGAAGAATAAACCCACAACGGCTATTGCGAGCACTACAAATACTATTATGACTCTTGCGGGATTCTTGCGCTTCATTCCTTTGATCAATCCTCAAACAACAGATCAACACTCCTGCCGTCCTTGGCAGTGTGGGTATTTTTGAATATCTTTCTTACTTCCTTCTCATAATCCTTAGGATACGACAGGGAAGGCGAATAATGGGTCAGCCACATCTCTTTGGGTGCAGGGTCTGCCGCAGCCGCCAGTTTTGCAGCCTCATAAAAAGTCATATGACTGTGTTCTTTTGCTTTGTCCTCGGATCCCGGCTCTCCGTACATACCCTCGCATATGAAAAGATCAGCGCCGGCCGCCATCTCGGAAATAACAGGAACAGGCCTGGAATCGGTACAATACGTCACTTTAAGACCGCGCCGCGGCGGGCCTATCACCATATCGGGACTGTATGTTCCGCTTTCATCGGTTATGGTCTCGCCCTTTTGCAAGCGGTTCCAGTATGAAAGAGGGATCCCGAGTTCTTTAGCCTTGTCGGCGTCAAACCTTCCGATCCTCGGTATGCTTACCGTATATCCGTAGCACGTTACATTATGCTTTACCTTAAAAGCCTCTATATCGTAGCCGCACAAGTGAAAGCTCTGCCTGCTGCCCTCGATCTCGATGAACCGAAGGTCAAAGGGAAGCTCCGGTGCGATCGTACACAGCGCATTTACCACCCTCGAAAGCCCTTTGGGGCCTATAAAGGTGATCGGCTCGGTACGCTCGGAATTTCCTATGGAAAGGAGCAGTCCCGGCAGTCCGCTTATGTGATCAGCATGATAATGCGTAAAACAAATGATATCTATGGGATTGGGACTCCAGCCTTTCTGCTTGATGGCTATCTGGGTGCCCTCTCCACAGTCAATGAGCATGTTGCTGCCGTTATATCTGAGCATCAATGATGTCAGCCATCTGTAGGGCAGCGGCATCATTCCGCCGGTCCCGAGTAAACATACGTCTAACATATCTCTCCTTGAGACGCTTCATCTTCCATTAACCAGTATATGTATGCGTCCTCTTTCGGGTTGATGTAATAGCCCGGGCGTATACCTGCGCTCTTAAATCCGAATCCCTCATACAGTCTTATCGCCGCGGTATTGCTCACCCTGACTTCAAGAGTAAAATCCCTGATTCCCAGTCTGCGTCCCCTCTCGAGGAGATCCGCGATCATCATCTTTCCGATGCCCCGGCGTCTGTACTCCGGTGTTATCATAACATTTGTTATCTCTCCGGTTCCCAGTATGTTCCTTACTCCGGCGGCGCCTATAATCTCGTCTCCATCCATTGCAACAACATATTCGACGCCTTCGATAACAAGTGTTTCTCTATAAACCTTTTCAAGCCACGGGTTTGCAAATATCTCTGCTTCAAGCTCTGCTACCCTTGGGATGTCATCGGTTGTCATTTTTCTGATGCCGATCATTTTGCCGCTCTTTCCCTTTCGGCCTGAGATACCCTCAGGTACTGCGGCTTATGGTCCGCTGCACTGACGGTCTTACCCTCTTTGTAATATCTTGCCGCAAGGCAGGCAAG
>CADCPL010000175.1 GCA_902803305.1 uncultured Lachnospiraceae bacterium | reverse complement strand
CGTGTTGAGAGCGCACCTATCGTAACTCCCTGATATATCTTAACGTTTTTACCGATCACGGAAGTCTCTCCGATAACTATTCCGGTCCCGTGATCTATGAAAAAGTATTTGTCTATCGTCGCTCCCGGATGTATATCGATACCGGTTTCCGAATGCGCATATTCGGTCATGAGCCTCGGTATGACCGGAACCTTCAGAAGATACAGCTCATGCGCGAGCCGGTAAACCGTGATCGCCATAAGCCCGGGATACGCCAGTATTATCTCCTCAAAACATCCCGCTGCAGGATCTCCGTCATAAGCAGCCAGAAGATCCGTTTCGATATACTCCCGGATCACAGGGAGCTTATAAAAAAACTCCCTGCATATCCTGTAGCTTTCCGCCCTTCTTTCATCCTCCGTCATAGTTCCGCGGAGTTTGCAAAAATCAAGAGCCAGATTTACCTGCTTGTTCAGGTGATAGAATATGTCCTCGATCGTTACCGCAAAACTGTTTCTCGGATTATAGATCTTGAACGATCTGTCCCTGAAGTACCCCGGATATACGATCCGGAAAAGGTTGTTCACCATTTCCCGGACCTCCGATTTATCCGGTTTATTGAATATGTTGACTTCATCTATGTTCTTTCCCTGCCTGAAATCGGCAAGTACTCTCTGAACGATGCCGTCTATCTCTTCTTCTCTGATGATATCTTCCATGTTGATCTTCTTATGCAAATGTCTTAAGAACCTTCACGAGTGCATCCACATCATCCGGCGAATTGTAGAGTGCCAGAGTCGGGCGTACCGATCCTTCGTAGCCGAAGTGTCTGAGTACGGGCTGTGCACAGTGATGCCCTGTCCTTACCGCGATACCATATGCATCCAGTCGTTTTCCGACCTCTTCATCCGAATATCCGTCGAGCTTGAACGAGAGTACGGAAGCCTTGTTGAGCGCCGTACCGATAAGCGTCAGTCCCGGTATCTTCGTCATCTCCTTCATCGCATACTGCAGAAGCTCATGCTCCCATCTGTATACGCAGGGCATACCTATCTCGGTAAGATATGTAAGCGCCGCTCCGAGTCCGACCGCGTCCGCTATGCTTCCGGTACCCGCCTCGAACTTGTTCGGGATATCGTTGTATATCGTTCTTTCAAATGTAACGTTGGCGATCATGTTCCCGCCGCCGTGATACGGCTCAGCAGCCTCAAGAAGCTCGCGTTTTCCGTAGACCACTCCTATTCCCGTCGGAGCAAATATCTTATGTCCGGAGAATACAAAGAAGTCCGCATCAAGTGCCGATACGTTCACGGGTATGTGAGCTACCGACTGCGCCCCGTCTATGAGTATCCTTACTCCGTGGCGATGTGCGACAGCGATCAGCTCTTCAACCGGAGTCACGGTTCCGAGAACGTTTGAAACATGCGTTACCGCTACGAATTTCGTCTGCTTCGTGAACAGTTTTTCATATTCGGACATGATCAGCTGGCCGGTCTCATCACACGGGATGACCTTGATCACCGCACCGGTTTTCTGCGCTATGAGCTGCCAAGGAACTATGTTCGCATGATGCTCGAGTATTGATACGATGATCTCGTCTCCGGGCTGCAGCTGCGGCTTGACATAAGCGTTTGCCACAAGGTTGATGGCTTCGGTCGTACCTCTTACGAAGATTATCTCCTCGGAGGATGGTGCGCCGATAAAGTCTCTCACTATGTCCCTTGCGGATTCATAAGCATCTGTCGAACGTGCTGCAAGAGTATGTGCACCCCTGTGAACGTTCGAGTTCTCATGCTCGTAGTAATATGTCAGCCTGTCGATGACCTGTCTAGGCCTCTGCGTTGTTGCGCCGTTATCAAGCCATACAAGCTTATTGCCGTTTATCCGTTCTGAAAGGATCGGAAAATCATCCCTTATCTGAGCAAGAGTCTTGCTGCCGATACGGATGCTGTCATCCCTTGAAGTTCCCTTTTCGCTCTCTTTCCCGGAAGTTTCCACATCCGCTCCCTGCAGTGACGTCGGAACATCTATCCTACGGTCTGCCTCAGCCGCCTCCGTTTTGGATTGAACCGTCGGAGCGTATGATCTTGACGGCTCTGCAGCACTTCCATATGCAAAAGGGTGCTCCCAATCGAAGTCTGAAGTGAGGAGGGGTGAAGTCGATTCAATTGCCCGATCGTCCTCTTCCACTGCAGGTATCGACGCCGCGGAAACCGCAGGTACACCCGCATCAGGAACATCACCCGAGAGAGAGTATGTACGATCCTCAGTCAGATCCGGGAACAGGGAATTGGCCAGTGCCGTCAATTCCGTTACGTCGTACGGATCAGTCATAGTCATAGTATTCACCCACTTCCACGTCCTCAAGTACAGCTATTGCGTCATCTGCAAGGATGGCTGCCGAGCAGTACAGTGACAACAGATAGGATGCAACTCCTTTATCATCAATTCCGCGGAAACGAACCGAGAGTCCTCTTGAATGCTCATTCTTAAGACCTGCCTGGAACAGTCCTATAACACCGCGCTTAGCTTCACCGGTACGGATAAGGAGAATGTTTGTCTTACCGCTCTGTGAAGTGGGGTTCTTAAGTCCGTCAACAAGGAGCTTATCCGTCGGAACGATCGGAATACCTCTCCATGTAAGGAATGTTCCTCCGGCGATATTAACAACTACAGGCGGCACACCGCGTCTTGTGCACTCTCTCTCGAATGCAGCGATGGCTCTCGGATGAGCCAGGAAGAAAGAAGGCTCTTTCCATACCTTTGAGATAAGTTCATCAAGATCATCGGGTGTGGGTGCACCGTTAATAGTCTGGATACGCTGTGAATCCGCAACGTTCTTCAGAAGTCCGTAATCATCGTTGTTGATCAGCTGGCTCTCCTGACGCTCGCGAAGTGATTCGATGGCAAGACCGAGCTGCTCCTGAACCTGATCGTAAGGTGCGCTGTAAACATCCTCGATAGCTGTGTTAACATTGATTATCGTTGAGATCGAATTAAGAACATACTCTCTCGGCTCTGTCTCATACTCAACATAACCGGCGGGAATGATGTCGCTCTTCTTGGTCTGTGAACACAGAACGTCAAGGGGCGTATCACCTTCCACTACTTTGTTAACGCGGAAGATACCCGTTTCGAGTCCCTTAAACTCCAGGAATTTGGTCAGCCACTTCGGAGTGAGTGCTCCGTACTGGGGCTTGGTTTTGGTGACGTTCGCAAGATTATACGCCGCCTTAGCCGAAAGCGCGTTTATTCCTGCCTTGTTTTCTGCTTCTTTTGCCATTTCAAGTTCCTCCTTTTAGCCTAGCTTTAATCTTGAATAAGGACGCTCGCCAACTAAGATTCGACTTCGTCGAATTAGGCTCGCGGTGTAGACAGGTTCCTCCCACTTCGTGGGTCCCTCCTATCTACAAACCTCCACCTTCATGCGAGAATATGATGTCCTTCATCGCATCCATTCCGCCTTTGAGGTTGTAGAGCGGTCCTTTATATCCTGCTTCGCGAAGTGTGTTTATCGCGAGGATACTCCTTTTTCCTTCCTTACAGATGAATATCGTATCCACCTGAGGATCGAGTTCTTTCTGTCTTCTTGCAAGCTGTCCTATCGGGATGACGAGTGCATCCGGGAACTTGACTATAGCCCTCTCGTGTGGCTCTCTGACGTCGACGATCGTGATCTTCTCGCCACTCTCTATCCTGTTTGCCATTTCCTCGGGTGTCACTCCCTCGACAGCGGCCTCTTTTTCTTCTTCCTTCTTCAGTCCGCACAGTTCTTCATAGTCTATATCCTCGATCTGCGTGATCGACGGCGACTTTCCGCACAGCGGGCACTTATCATTCTTTGATACCTCAAGCAGGTTCGAGTGAAGTCCGAGTGTGTCCACAGTCAGGATCTTTCCCGCAAGACTCTCTCCGATACCGATGATGAGCTTGAGTGCTTCGTTTGCCTGAATGCTCCCGACTATGCCGGCAAGCGGTGATATCGTGCCTCCCTCCGCACACGTCGGAACAAGTCCGGGCTCCGGCGGCTGCGGATACAGGCACCGCAGACAGGGGCCGCCGTTGTATCCGAGCACAGCGACCTGTCCTTCAAACTGGTAGATAGCCGCAAACACGAGCGGTATCCCGGCCAGCACACATGCATCGTTTATCAGATATCTAGATCTGTAGTTGTCGCTGCAGTCGATAACGATATCAAAACCTTCTATGAGTGATGAAACATTGTCGGCATCTACCGCTTGGCTCTCCGCAATAGCCTCTATGTTCCTGTCGATGTTTCTGATCTTATCTTTGGCGGAAGCTGCCTTCGGCCGCTTGACATCCCTTGACGTATGAATCACCTGGCTCTGAAGGTTTCCGACGGAAACACTTTCACTGTCCACGACCTTGATCGTTCCGACACCCGCTGCAGCCAGGTACTGTATAACAGGTGAAGCAAGAGCACCCGCTCCGAATACGACTACCTTGGCAGCCTTGATCCTCTTTTGTCCCTTCACGCCTATCTCACGCAGAAGAAGGTGTTTGTTGAACCGGTCGATATCCTTGTCGTCAAGGCTGATCTCCTTGATACGCTCGTCGGATATAAGCTTTTCTGCCGGTGCGCCGCCGGCAACGAACGGGAGGAACAGTATAGCGGATACACCGTCAAGTGACTTTTCATGCTTTGATGCATCCGTCACATCTTCGCTGCCGGCAAATATTCTTATAAAACTTCTGAGGTTTCCGTTCTCGTCGTACAGTCCCTTTTTTGCATCAGGGTAGCTGTCCGTAAGCTCCTTCAGTATTTGGGAAATCGTGTTCCCTGTTGTCTCTATTTCCGTTTTTCTTTCAAAAAAAGTTCTCAGTGTTGCCGATATTACAACCTTCATTTTT
>CADCPL010000174.1 GCA_902803305.1 uncultured Lachnospiraceae bacterium | reverse complement strand
TATGGAATGAGGCTTATGGGCAATAACCTGAAGGAGAGTTCTTCGGGAACGCTTAAGATCGTTATCGGAAAGATGACCGATAATACGGTCAAAGCTCTTTTTCTCGGTGTGGCCATAACCGCCATGATCCAGTCTTCAACCGCTACGATAGTCATCACGTCGGGACTTGTCGCAGCAGGTGTACTGTCTTTTGACCAGTCATTCGGTATAATTGTCGGTGCCAACATAGGTACGACCGTTACCGGACAGATCATAAGGCTCATGGATATCAATGCGGAAAAAGGATCTTTTCTTCAGTTCTTCCAACCGTCAACTCTCGCGCCTCTGGCGCTCATTATCGGAATAATCCTTATCATGGGATTCAAGTTTAAAAGGGCCGATGTCTTCGGAAGCATAGCCATCGGGTTCGGTATACTCTTTACCGGACTTATGAACATGACAAGTGCGGTCAGTTCTTTTGCCGAGAGCGGCATAATTGATGTACTGTTCGAGAACATGGGCAATAATCCGTTTCTCAGTTATTTTACCGGAGCGCTCATAGCATTCGTACTCCAGAGCTCTTCGGCTACCATCGGTATGCTGCAGGCGTTCTCGCAGGCCGGAACGATCCCGTTCAAGGTCGTATATGTCGTTATTGTCGGTGTATACCTTGGAGACTGTCTTACCACGGGTATCGTGTGTGCAATCGGAGCCAAGGCCGATTCCAAGAGAGTAGGACTTCTGAACATAATCTACAATCTGTTCAAGACAGTTCTGGTGCTTGTTGTCGTGACACTTCTGAAGAATCTCGGAGTAATAGACGGATTGTGGGATATGACCATGAGGTCGGGCAGCATTGCGGACGCAAACACGATATTTAATGCGGCATGTGCGCTCATACTCCTTCCTACGGGAGGACTTCTCAAAAATGTTTCCAAAAAGATCATAAGGGACGACAAAGTCGCTTCCGGAAAATACGCCGATAAAGTTTCGGCGCTCAACCCGGTATTCTTCAGGACTCCCGCCATCGCATTCGGCAGCTGTTATGATGTGCTGACGATAATGTTCGATGCCGCAACCGCCAACATAGATAAGGCATTTAACGTCATAAGGAATTATGATGAAAAGATCGTTGACGAGATCCATGAAGAGGAAGAGAACATAGATTATCTGACTGACTGTGTGGATAAATACCTGATACAGCTTGCACCTTATGTGAGTGAGGATCTTCATCTTAGGATACTCAAGCAGTATCACAAGCTTGTGTCCGAATTCGAACATCTCGGCGACTATGCGGATAAGATGGCTGATGCCGCAACTACCATACACGAAGAAAATATCTCGCTCTCCAAGACGGCACTTAACGAGATAGGGCTTACCGAAACTCTTGTACGTGAGATAATTGATTTTTCATCCAAGGCATTTGAGAAGAGAAATGTCAGCGCGGCATATCATATCGAGCCGAGCGTGGATGTTCTTCTTGATATCGTATCGACCCTTCATGACAATCATCTGGTAAGACTGCGTGAAGGGATGTGTACGGTACGTGGAGGCGTGATCTTCTCAGATATACTCACGAACGTTGAGAGGATCGGAAAGACCTGTTCCAACATAGGTATTGCTACAATTGCAAGAGTCAGCTCAGAAGTTGAGAACAGTAAGCATTCATATACTGCGTCGATCCATCAGGGCAAGAATGAGGACTACAACAGGGAATATGAAAGGACTCACGAGGTATATTACGGAAGACTTGCCGTGATAGATAAAGAAGAACCTGTGGAGGTGAAGGATGTTTAAGTTCATTAAGCATTTTCGGACAGTAAGAGAACACAGAAAAATGGTCAGGCAGGGATGCTTCCGTGTTGGCCTTTATATGCAGGGACTGACGCATGACCTGAGTAAATACAGTCCTTCCGAATTTCTTATGGGAGTAAAATATTATCAGGGATACAGGAGTCCCAACAATGCCGAGCGTGAGGCAAAGGGCTATTCACAGGCGTGGATACATCACAAGGGTCGTAACAAACATCACTATGAATATTGGACCGATTACAAGCCGGGCTACAGGGAAGGCGAAGGACACGTGATCGTTCCGACCAGGATGCCGAAGAAGTATCTTGTGGAGATGTATGTTGACAGAGTAGCAGCATCCGCCATATACAACAAGGGGCATTATACTTGCGATATGCCGCTTCAGTATTACAGGAAGGGCGACTATACGAACCTTATGGAGGAAAGTACAAGGACAGAACTTGAGCACCTGCTTAAAATGCTTGCGGAAAAAGGTCCTGATGTGACCGAAGCATACATCAGGAACGTGATACTGAGGTTCCATCCGGGAGCAAGACTGGCATCTTTTATACAGTCCCGAAGGTAAGGATAATGGCGTCAAAACGAACACTGGAGATACTTGATGTATTTGAAAAGATGTACGGCAGACAGACCAGATGCTATCTGAACTATGAAGAGCCCTGGCAGCTTCTTGTCGCAACGATCCTCAGCGCGCAGTGTACCGATGCAAGGGTCAACATCATAACAAAAGATCTGTTCGTCAAGTACAAAACGATAGCGGACATAGCGGGTGCGGATATTTCCGAATTCGAGCAGGATATAAAACAGGCGGGGTTTTACCACAGTAAGGCAAAGAACATAATCGCATGTGCAAAGATGCTGACACGAGAGTTCGGCGGCGTGGTTCCGAGCGATATTGACGAATTGACGCAGCTTCCCGGAGTCGGGCGCAAGACTGCAAATGTGATACGAGGAAATATATACGGTATCGACAGCATAGTCGTTGATACTCATGTAAAGAGGATATCAAAAAGGCTGGGACTGACGGGAGAAGATGACCCGGAAAAGATAGAATTCGAACTGATGAAGCGCGTGCCAAAGGATTACTGGATACTGATCAATATGTGGTTCATCACTTTTGGTCGGACTGTGTGTAAGGCACAGTCTCCAAAATGTCAAGAATGTCAGCTGGCAGGATACTGTCGGGAGTGTGATTTTCTCCGGAAGACGTCCCGGAGGGTTCAGAAGAAGGCTCCTCGGAGTCGGAAAGCCTGATCACAGAGGAAGTATGCTCATCCAGTATATTCTGGAGCTTTGAGATCGTGGAGTTTTTGGTAAGAGAACGTATGGAATCAGCGCGGTTGATAAGACGCTGAATCTCGACAAACAATCCCTTTTCGGCGTACATCTGCGCCAGATCGGTATAGTTACCGGATATATCGGTTCCGATGTTCACGCCGGCATTAAGAGTGGCTATGGCCTCTTCTATGAGCCCGGCGTTTTTATATTCACATCCGAGATCATAGATGGTCTTGCACAGGGAAGTGAAATTCTGGTCGTATTCGGTAAGAAGTGGGAGATTTGCTGCTCCATACGACAACTTCAGATCGGTATTGGAGATACCGGTCAGATTTACTATCTTTTTACCAGAAAGAGTTCGAAGTTCCTCTGCAAGAGAAGCGCATTTAAGGTTTACCGCGGGCTCCGGCATCGGGATCTGTTCGAGCGGGACCGAAACGAACGAAAGATCATCAAGAGGCTGCTTAAGCGTGTTATTTGCTTTTCGCTCCCTGTCGAGAAACCCTTTGATACCGTTTTCGGGGGTTTGGGAAGTCATTTTCAGGAATACGAAAATAAATCCTGCGACGATGACAATGGTTGTAAATAGCGGAGATATCATATATAATTACCTAATCATTAATCGGTGAAACAGTTTGTGAGGTCAGTTTATGATGAACTTTCGTAATAAAAAAACAAAGCAGGTAGTATCTGCTGTCATAATAGTGATACTTGTCCTTGCCATGGTAGTTCCTACGTTACTGGCTCTTGTATCATAATCAAAACACAGAGGTGTGTCAAATCGTCATGAACAAAGGCGCTTTTGTCAAAAAGATAATATCGATCCTGTGCATCGGCCAAGTGTTAATGCTTGCCGATGTAAGTCCGGTACACGCTTTTTCCGGAGAGGATATATTTGCCGGAGCGAACAGCCTTGTAAAGGATGCCATTGACAAGATCAAAAACGGACCGGATACGGAGCTTGGTGCGTCTTTTGATATGAACATCGAGCCTGTCATAGAAAGAGATCTGTCAGGAGTATTTCTTGAAGGCATCTATTTTGATGACATCAGCATGTCGGGCAAGACATATGATGAAGCGATAGAACTGATAAGAGACAAGGTAAAGTCCATGTCCGGCGCGAACATTACCTTTAATTCGATAGGAGACAATAAGGTAAATGTTACGGCCGCTGAACTAGGGCTTGACTGGAACGATACCAATACGGTTGCGGATGCGCTGTATGTGGGCAGGAGCGGTAACATAGTCAGCAGATACAAACAGAGAAAAGACCTTGAACACGAGAAGAAGGTTTATTCGATCAATCCGGAATTTGACAAAGACATAATCACTTCCATCGTCAGTGAACAGGGAAAACTGCATGACATTGAGGGACAGGATGCCAAGCTGTCCAAGCAGAACGGAAGCTTTGTGGTCACGCCCGGAACAAAAGGCGAAAAGATAGATGTTAACGCATCGGTATCAAGGATCATGTCAGCTCTTGATAATTTCAACGGAAATGACATGACGGTAGATATGTGCATAATAGAGGATGTTCCCAAGGCAACCGTTGAGGATCTCGAGAAGATACACGATGTACTCGGTACCTATACGACAAGCTTCAAGACGTCAAGCGCCGACAGATCCGGAAACGTCAGGAACGGTACGAGACTTGTTGACGGAACGGTCCTTCTTCCCGGAGAATCATTTTCGATGTACAACACGGTCAGCCCGTTTACGGAAGAGAACGGCTATTTTCTTGCCGGGTCTTATCTTAACGGAATGGTGGTAGAGAGTTTGGGCGGAGGTATATGCCAGGTCAGCTCCACTCTTTACAATGCGGTGCTTCGCGCAGAACTTCAGGTCAATGAACGCCACAATCACTCAATGATAGTATCATACGTGGATCTGTCCAGCGATGCTGCGATATCAGGCACAAGCAAGGATTTCAAATTTACGAATGATTCGGAAAATCCGATATATATAGAAGGCTATACAACAGATGATAAGCAGATAGTATTCAACATCTACGGTGTGGAAACGAGACCCTCGAACAGGAAGGTTGAATATGTGAGCGAAAAGATCTCCGAGACGGAGCCCGAGGGAGATAAGATAATTGCCGATCCCGGAGCACCCATCGGAACCATTTCCACACAGTCCGCACATACGGGATATGTGGGCAAATTATGGAAAGTGGTTTATGTTGATGGCAAGGAAACGGAGAGGACCGAGATCAATAAGAGTACTTATCTGCCGACCCCGAGGACTGCGACTGTCGGAACCGCATCCGATAATCCTGCGGCGCAGCTGATGATACAGGAAGCGATCGCGACAGGCAGCATTGATGCGGTGAAGGCAACTGTAGGAGAACTGAATGCGGCAGCACAGGCAGCAGCCGAAGCGGCGGCAGCATTCGGACTGTAACGGGGACTGGCATGTTAAAGGTTGGAAAAGTACCGGAAAGCGTACTTAAGAGATCCATAATCAAACAGATAAAAACAAAGAGAGACGAGATAATCATAGGTGCCGGAGTCGGGGAAGACTGTGCAGCCATTAAGCTTGCCGATGACGAGGTATTCGTAACATCAACGGATCCGATAACCGGAACCAGTCATGATATAGGAGCCCTGGCGGTTCATGTGACCGCAAATGATATAGCATCCTCCGGAGCCGAAGTGGTCGGAGTGATGCTGTCGGTTCTTTTACCCGAAGGAACAGAGGAAGAAGAGCTTCGTCAGATGATGCAGCAGGCTGAGGAGGTTTGTGCCGATCTTAACATAGAGACCGTGGGCGGACATACCGAGGTGACAAATGTCGTAAACCAGCCGGTGATAACTGCTACGGGAATAGGCAAGGTAAAAAAAGATAAGATTGTCACAACGTCGGGAGCAAGACCGGGTGATGACGTTGTAGTTACGAAATGGATAGGTCTTGAAGGTACGAGCATAATAGCCAAAGAGCATGAAGAAGAGCTGTTGAAGAGATTTTCTTCTTCATTTTTGGAAACGGCAAAAGGTTTTTCAGAGCAGCTGTCGGTCGT
>CADCPL010000173.1 GCA_902803305.1 uncultured Lachnospiraceae bacterium | reverse complement strand
CGAGTCCAGGAAAAGTGCGGATTCAAGTATCAGTGGAGATCCGAAAACGTGGATGTCCCGCTGATGCATGAGAAGCGTACGGGTCACGTGAGCCTGATGACGAAGGCAGATTGGCAGGAATTAAGATAAGTCGTTTTTGTTTTTTGGTATAATTCGTTAGGAGAAAGTATTTCAGGATTACTCCGTATTTTGAGAAGAGACTTTAACTTAAGAGGCAAAGTCATAGATGTTTTTCAAGAAACACGAGCAGAAAACATATGATCCGAATATCAAAAAGCCTCTGATCCGTGCAAGCATATGTAACGGCGAACAGGTGGCAGGGTTTATGAATCTTCAGACCGGAGCATTTGAGGAGATAATGCTCATAAGGGATGAAGAGGATCTTGATGATTTTAAGAAACAGTACGGTATAACAGGAGACATAGAGAAAAAATACTGAAGCGATGAGAGTTGATGCGACAGAGAACGTTAAATGAGTACGTAACAGAAAGATACGGCAAGAAGCTTTACAAGCTGGCGATCAACGCGGGCTTTACCTGCCCGAACCGTGACGGGACGAGGGGAGAGGGCGGATGCATATTCTGCCTCGGATCAGGAGAGTTTGCGGAAGATCCCGGGATAAGCGTGACCGGGCAGATAGAACTTGCCAAGAGAAGAGTCGCCGCAAAGGTCCCGCAAAAAGGATGCGGGTACATTGCTTATTTTCAGGCGTTTACCAATACATATGCTCCTGTTGATAAGTTAAGACGGATCTATATGGAAGCTGCAGATCATCCGGATATAGATGTCATCTCGATAGCCACGCGGTGTGACTGCCTGCCTGAAGATGTTCTCGATCTTATATCCCGAGTCAATGAGATAAAACCTGTCTGGGTTGAACTCGGACTCCAGACGATCCATGATAAGAGCGCGGAATACATAAGGCGCGGATTTTCCCTGTCCGAATATGATGATGCGGTAAAAAAACTGCGTAAGCGGCAGATAGAGACTATAGTGCATGTCATACTGGGGCTTCCCGGAGAGACGGCTGATGATATGACAGAAACGGTCAGATATGTCGGAGAGAGCGGGGTACAGGGAATAAAGCTCCAGCTGCTTCACGTCCTTCGGGGAACGGATCTTGAAAAGGATTATCTTGACGGAAGGTTTTCGTGCCTGACACTAAAGGAGTATACGAATATCCTTAAAAGGTGTCTTGACGTACTACCGGAAGACATTGTGATCCACAGGCTGACGGGAGACGGGGACAAGAGACTGCTCATCGCACCAAAATGGAGCGGTGATAAGAAGAAGGTGCTGAACTACCTTCGCAGCAATCTTTGAAATAAAAAGAGGAAAAACGATGGAAAAGAAAAAACTATGGATCTTTATAGCGATCGCGTACGGAGTCACTGCCGTGATGGCTGCTGTCATGTATGTCGCATACAGACAGGACATCAATACGACAGCCTTTGTGAACGTACAGATGATGTACCCTGCCTGCGGTGTCATACTCGGAAAGATGATCTGCAGGGAGGAAGAAAAAAAGCTGCCCATAGCAGGGTACATAACAGTACTTGTAACGACTGCCGTCATGATGCTTATAGCTGTATTATCCGTTGCGGTACCGATAGAGCCGATAGAGATCGGCGAAGTCGGGATAACGATAGATATATGGAACACCGTATCACAGCTTCCGATCATTGCGGGAAGTGTTTTGGCTTACATCCTTTTCTGGGTGTGCGGAAAAGAAAAGCGTGAGAATGCCGGACTCGAGAGAAGGAACATCAAACAGAGCATCATTCTGGTGATCGTGTTTGTTGCACTTATAACGGGAAGGGTCATGATAAACGTGCTGCTCACAGACGCTGTTAACGGCAATGACGAACAGTGGCGTACGGTTATCGATTCGTTTTCGAATCCTTTGACTTATATAACGCTTGCGACTCTTCCGATAAACTTCATTCTTTCTTTCATTGCTTTTTTCGGAGAGGAATACGGATGGAGACACTACCTTCAGCCTGTCTGTCAGAACAGGTTCGGGAAAAGGATCGGTGTGCTGCTCCTCGGACTTGTGTGGGCTCTGTGGCATATTGATGTTGACTTTATGTACTATGCGAGCGGATACGGCATACAGGCATTTGCCAGCCAGATCATAACGTGTGTGGCTATTGCTATTTTCTTCGGATACGCATACATGAAGACGGGGAACATCTGGGTTCCGATCATAATGCACTATCTGAACAATAATCTCGCGGTTATTTTTTCGGGTTCCGCAGGAAATGCGGATGCTCTTATGAACCAGACGATAGAATGGTCGGATATTCCGATCCTTGCGGCATCGTCAGTTCTTTTTATCGCATTTATCCTGGCACCGGTTTACAGATCAGGTAGTCTTGTACAAACCGAAAAGGAGGACCTGCAAGATGAAGATCGTTCTTAAAGATCTGACCAAGAAATTTCCGAACACGGATAAGAAAAAAGACGATGTCATTGCCGTAAAAGATTTTGATTTCGAGATCCCGGACGG
>CADCPL010000172.1 GCA_902803305.1 uncultured Lachnospiraceae bacterium | reverse complement strand
TCCTGAAGCTCATTGAGCGCCGTGATGCCGAATGAGGCCGTGGCATACTTAAGGAGCGGTTTGATCTTATCCGTAAGCTTGAGATGCCCCTGATAGAAACCTCCTTCACAGTATGCAAGCGGATTGGTAGATGCACGCATCTCGCCGAGATAAGCATATGTTCTTATATGAAGCTGTCTGATGAGATTCAGATAATAATCAAGAACTCCGTAAAATTCCTTCGATTCCTGTCTTGACTTGGCAAGGATCATCGGAAGATTAAGAGAGACCGCACCGATATTGAACCTTCCGACGAACACAGGCACATCATCGTCATCCGCCGGGTGCATTCCGCCCCTCTCATACCACGGTGACAGGAAAGCCCTGCAGCCCATGGGTGAGATGATCTTACCGTAGCGCTTGTACATGGAAGCGATGTAGCCCTTTCCCGTAAGAGACAGCCAGTCGGGATACATGGTCTTACTTGAGCACCTGACTCCGGCTTCAAAAACATCTTCCAGCTCCTTGCCGGGTCCGTGGAGATTCTCATCGTACAGGAATACGATCTTCGGGAACAGCACAGGCTTCTTGCATTCCTTCTTACCCTGACCGGCCCTTCTGACATCCAGCATCGTGATGGTCGCCATCTTGGCAAATCTTCCGGTTCCGGTACCGGCGGTTACGGTTATAAAGGGATAATCTCCTCTTGAACTTGCCACCGTATTAAACTTGTATTCCCAGCCCTGAAATCCCTGTTCAAAGTCTCTGTGAACATCCTTCTCCGCCTCTTCCTCGGCTCTTTTTTCATCGATACCGAGCGCGGTATACTTATCGATATATTTTTTATAACTCTTCTCTGCATACGGCTCGAGGATCAGATCTACGGAAGGCACTGTAAAGCCGCCATACTGCTGACTTGCGGCAGATAAAACTATATCTCCGATGACATCGAACGCAACATCAAGTGTCTTGGGTTCGTTGTACCAGATATTACCCATCTCAAAACCACCGCGAAGAACGTTTTCCACATCAAAAAGACAGCAGTTCATCGTATCTCTTCTTGCAGACATATCATGGATATATATATATCCGTCACGGCATGCCTGGATCTCTTCTGTTGTAAGGAAAAACTTCTGATACAGTTCTTTATTGAACTGATTGAAGATAAGGCTTCTCTTTGTAGATACGAGAGCGGAATCCGTATTGGCGTTTTCCTTGTCTCCGACATACATGATGGACTGACTTTTCATGTATACGTCATCGAGCATACGCACGAAATCCTGCTTATAGTTACGGTAATCCCTGTAGCTCTTTGCAACGATGGGTTTTACCTCTTCAAGAGCTGATTCAACTATATTGTGCATTATCGGGATTGGGATCTCATCAACGTCAAGTTCGTTAACCTTATCCACAACCTTCTGGCAGATGAACGCTTTTTCTTCCTCGGTAAACTTGGTAAGTGCCCTGTATGCGGATTTACCGACAGCATCCACAACCTTCTGCACATTAAAATCTTCGTATGTGCCGTCTTTCTTGATCATCCTGACAGGTCTGTCGGGTTTATAGAGTGCGGAATAATTTACTCCTTCCTCCTTACCTGCAGTCTTCTGTTCATCCACGGACAATACAGCCATGATAACCTCCCATCGGTCTAAAAATCAATATATTGTATCAGCACAATATATTTAACACTATATGATGTTGAATGTCAACTCGTATTTGTGTATAATATTGCCTGATGATTTTTTCCGTTGATGAAATCGGAAATAAGATGATATAGTAAGATATGAAATGAGGTGTCATATGTCACTTGCCGGAGCATTTAAGGCACAACTTAAAAACGGTAACAGTTATTACAGGAGTTCGGTCACTTACAGGAACAAACACATCAGTTTGGGAAGTTATGATACCGAAAAGGCTGCTCATGAAGCTTACCTTGTTGCAAAAGATATCATCGCCAACAAGGATATCACCATAGATGCTTACAGGACCGATACGGCTCTTGATTTTGACAAATTCGTATCACTTATCAATTTCAGGGATAACGGAGTCTACATCAAGAATCCCATATACCTTGAAAAGACATACTTTTCATACTATCTTACACCGTCGATGATCTTTAAATTCGACATAGATGATCTGTTCTACTATGCCAGCCACAAGATCAGCCGTCGTAACGGCCACCTCTGGGTAGCCGATTACGGAATGCAGGTCAACCTCTACAGCAGATACGGTATCAAACCTCACGCCGTGCTTAACAGGGATTACAGATTCATAAACGGTGACAGGTATGATTTCAGATATGACAATATAGAGATAATCAACCGTTATACCGGAGTATACGCGGTCAAGAGGAGCGTATACACCAAATACAGTGCAAGGATACTCGTAAACGGTCTGTATACGATAGGAACATACGATACCGAAACGGAGGCGGCGATCGCATATAATAAAGCCGCCGATATAATAAAGAAAGCAAGACCGGGGAAGAATTTCCGGCAGAACTACATAGACTCCCTGTCTCCTCAGGAATATGCGATGATGTATATCAAAGTCCCGATATCGGACAGGATATTTGCAGACTTCACATAATAAGAGATACGCATGAAAAAGCCCCGGTGATCCGGGGCTTATATTTTATCTTCATATGAAAAATCAAATATCACTTATAAAACGAATGTGAACCGTGTCTGAACAGAAACTCTTTATTTCCCCAGCGGGTTGCGGGACTCTTCTGGAAATATATGGCCCCTTTGGACATATCATCATTTAACAATGCATCGATAACCGCTGTTTTTGTATCGGATGATGCGGCTATAACCTTATATGCACCGTTGCTTACCGGTTTGAACTGTCCGGGAGCTTCGATAACCGACATTATGTCATTACCCCAGATACCGGTATTTACTCTGTTGAGAACCACATCGGCCACAAGTGTCTTACCGATCATATCCTCGGTTCCGGCTTCGCATTCCACAAGTCTTTCAAGCGCATCGATCTCATCAACCGAATACGTTGCGCTAAGTATCACGCACGGTTTGGCGAGCATGGGATGCTCATCTTCCGGCCGGTCATCAAAACCCGACTCTCCATCGGAATAGTATTTTTCAAGTAAAGATGGAACCGGCTCCTCTGTCTCGGGAACCTCCGTTATCTGATCATCGGGGATCGCCTCAACGATCTCTTCGACTTCAACATCTTCAAGTTGAGACAGGCTTCCGAGAACCGAACTGTATTCAATTACGATCTGCCTGGCTATGGACTGGGCACCTTCACTGTTTACAGTCAAAAACTCACGCTGTGAAGGTTCAACAAAGAAACTTATACATAAGAGTATCGCCCCACCAAGCACACCAAGGCACCAAACATGAGTATGTACATCTATACATCTCAGGATGCCCCAAAGGCGTCTGACACTATTTCGCATAAATACCCTAACCTCCAAGGTAAGGAGTATTTTACCACAAGACGAAAGAGTTTTGTTACAAAATTATTACATTTCTATATTTTGCCCAATAACATCGTTATATCATAGTCATATTTATACAAATGGAACAAAAAACAGGCTTATTCAGCCCGTTTTTACTTCTGCTCATAATCTATAAAGCTCAGATCGAGATCGATATCGCCCGTTATTCCATCTATCCTGCCTTTTTTGTTATACTGCCACATACTGAATCTGTAAGGATAATCCGTCGGTATATCGTAATCCGCCAGCCACACATCATAATCCGCCAGTTCTTTTAGATCCAGACCTGTTACAAGCATATCGGTCGTTGCATATATGACAGGTTTATAGCCGTATCCCTTAACCGCATCGCAGAACATTTTAACAACAGCTGTTCTTTCTTCCGTTGTCAGTTTATCGGTTCTGGCTTCATCGCCTTCCACCTTTTCAATATCGATCGCTATCGGATACTTGACCCCGAATCCCGAGACAGCACCTACTATATAATTTGCTTCTTCAACGGCTTCGGTCTCATTGACGGCCTGTGAATAGAAGTATGCACCGATCTGTATCCCCGCGACCTGAGCATTCTGTGCGTACTCGACAAACTTTTCATCAAGTGTTATCTTTCCCGTGCCGTACCCTCTGCTCCCGAGACGCAGCATCGCAAATCTGATACCGTTATCTTTAAGTTTTCCGAAATCCACATCCCCGTTATATTTTGAAAGGTCTACACCACGTATTGCCTCCCTCTTGTTATCTTTATATGACAGGAAACCGTTTTCGTTTACCAGACTGTTTTCAAGATCATAATCGTTCTTTGCGATATCTCCCGATATTTCATAATAACGTTTGTTTCCTTTTTCATCGGTTACGGCTATATACTCGTCTTTGCTGTATTTGTCATCATCGGCAGTCCTGCCGCTCTCCTTATCCCCGGTCTTGTCATTTTCCTTATCCGTTTTGGCGGTTGAGGAGTTATCTGCATCGGAATCTTCCGATCCTTCCTTATCGGGATCTTTATACGGAGTATCCTCTCCCTCATCTTCCTGTCTTACGGGCTCTTTTTTCTTTGCATCCTTCCAGAAATCAAGTTCTGACGATCTGATATTATGACTTTCGCTCAGAAAATCGTCCTCTTTTGTTTCTTCAGCAGTAGTCTGGGGTTTTGCGGTTTTTTCCGTTTTTTTATCCGTATTGAGATACAGGATCACAAGAAACAGGAGTATGACAAGCGACGCCGCTGCAACAGCCATGGCAACAGTCTTCTGATATGATCTATTATCATCCGGGTCCTGACCGTAGTAACTCATTACCTTTCACCTCATCGAAGAATTATTTTGACCGATACATGTGTCTGTGATAAAAATATATCTATGAAGCACAGAATATTTACGATCCCGTTAGTGTTCACACTTTCATTTATACTACTCTCCGGCTGCCGCACAGCCGATACATCCCGCTCAAAAAGCGACATGTACTTCGATACGATCGTCAGCGTTGAGATATACGGAGCGCAATCGCAAAACGCCGACAAAATGCTTGAGGACTGCATGGGCATATGCGAACACTACGACAGGTTATGGAACAAAAATATAAAAACAAGCGATATCTCAAAGATCAACAACTCGTCATCAAATACGGTAACGGTTGATCCCGATACGATCAAACTGCTGTCAAATGCGTTATCCTACTGTGCGCAGACCGGCGGACGCTTTGACATATCCGTTGCTCCCCTGTCGCAGCTGTGGGATTTTCACGGACAATCAGCTGTTATCCCGGACGCGGCAGCACTAAAAGAGGCGTGCTCTCATGTCGATCATAACTGTATCCTTATAGATGCATCCGATGACTCTGTTACACTTACCGATCCCAAAGCCGCCGTTGATGTCGGATCCATGGCAAAAGGATTCGTTGCGGATCGTATCGCCGAATATCTCAAAGACCAATCGATAACGGGCGCCATCATAAACATGGGCGGAGATATGCGTCTGGTCGGATCCAAACCCGATGGGAGTCTCTTTAATATCGGTATACAGGACCCGTTCGGATCAGGTTCATGCACACAGTCGCTTTACCTGTCTGACACGGCTGTAGCCACGAGCGGAACATATGAACGATGTTTTACCGTAGACGGCAGGCGATACCATCATATACTTGATACTGTGACCGGATATCCCGTGGACACGGATATAGAATCAGTCACCGTGATCTCAGACAATGCAGAGGATTGCGACTGCCTGTGCACGATCGCCATCATCGATGGTTCCGAAAAAGCCCTGGATATGATCGAGCAGACCGAAAACACCGAAGCTGTCATGATCCTTTCGGACAATACAGTCATCATGTCATCGGGAGCCGGAAAATATCTCAGACAACAATGATCTTCTTGGGACATTTAGCTGCACATGCGCCGCATTTTGTGCATTTTTCCGGATCTATATGAGCAACATTATCATTTACCGTCACAGCACCGTATTCACACGTCCTGGCACAGATCCCGCAGCCTATACAGCCTACTTTGCATGATTTTGTCGTATCAACGCCTTTATCCTTTGATGAACATGCCACTCTGACGTTTGAGTCATAAGGGATAAGTTCAATAAGTCCTTTGGGGCAGGCCTTTGTACATTTACCGCAGGCCCCGCATTTTTCGGGATCGACGACCGCTATACCGTCAACGATATGAATCGCATCGTTATCGCAGACTTTCTGACACGATCCGAAACCAAGACAGCCGTAGCTGCATTTCTTGCTACCGCCGCCCGGTGCGATCGCTGCGCTCTTACAGTCTTTGGGACCTGTGTAGTCATAGTCTTCTGCAGCCACTTCACATGTGCCGCTGCATTTTACAAAAGCAACTTTCTTTACAAATGCTCCCGCATCAACTCCCATTATGGCTGCGATCTTATCCGCTACCGGTTTGCCGCCGACAGGGCATCCGCTTACCTCCGCCCGGCCCGAAACGATCGCCGCAGCAAGTCCGGAACATCCCGGATATCCGCATCCGCCACAATTATTACCCGGAAGTGCTCCGAGAACCGCCTCTTCTTTTTCATTTACTTCCACAGCAAATCTCTTTCCGGAAATACTGAGGAAAATACTTATCAGCAGTCCGCATCCCGCAACGGTAGCTACCGCTATTATGATTCCCTGATAATCCATATCACATCTCCCTTGTGATCGTATGAACCGTCACTGTTTTATTTAAGTCCCGAAAATCCGAAAAACGCCATCGCCATAAGGCATGCGGTAAGAAGAACGATCGGCATGCCCCTGAAAGCTTTGGGCACGTCATTGTATTCCATCTTCTCGCGAAGTCCGGCCAGGATCACTATCGCTATAAGAAAACCTACTGCCGTGGCAAATCCGTTCACAACACCTTCAAGTATCGTATATTCCTTCTGAACGTTGGTAAGAGCAACACCGAGAACGGCACAGTTTGTAGTGATCAGCGGAAGGTATACACCAAGTGCCTGATACAGTCCCTTCATCTTCTTTTTCAGGAACATCTCAACAAACTGAACAAGTGCCGCTATGACCAGAATGAAAACGATCGTCTGAAGATATGTGATATCAAAAGGGACGAGCAGGAACTTGTATATCACTGCGGTCACCGCAGATGCCAGCGTAATGACGAACACCACCGCAGATCCCATGCCTGCCGCGGTATCTACCTTCCTTGACACACCGAGGAACGGACATATGCCCAGGAACTGTGACAATACGACATTATTGATAAAAGCCGATCCTATCGCGATCAGTATCAGTTTACCTATCATCTTTCTTCCGCCTTTCTCTGTGCGCTCCTGCCGCTGCACAGCGTATTGGGACAGTTCCTGCACAGTCTGTCACAATCTCCCGTTATACCGGTATCCTTCCCCTTTATCATCTTAAGTTTGTTCATAAGCGCCGTAAGGAATGCCAGAACAAGGAATGCTCCCGGTGCAAGTATGAATATCGTAAGCGGTTCATATCCTTCAGGCATGATCGCTATATCAAAAACAGATCCGTTTCCGATGATCTCCCTGACGATACCTATGCATGTAAGTCCGAGAGTAAACCCGAGTCCCATGCCAAGTCCGTCAAAAGCGGAATAGATCATATTGTTCTTGGAAGCAAAGCTCTCCGCACGGCCGAGTATGATACAGTTAACGACGATGAGCGGAATATAGAGTCCCAGCGCATCATAAAGCGACGGTATATAAGCTTTGAGCAGAAGTTCGACCATCGTAACAAAGCTTGCGATAACAACAATGAAAGCCGGGATCCTGACTCCGTCGGGTATCACTTTTCTGAGCATCGATATGATGATATTTGACATTATGAGCACGACGGTCGTTGTAAGTCCCATCCCGACGCCGTTGATCGCCGAAGTCGTAACGGCAAGAGTCGGGCACATTCCGAGCATCAGAACAAATGTGGGGTTTTCTTTGACGAGTCCGTTGATCAGACGTTCAAAACATTTTTTCATTATTGCGCACCCCCCAACGTGTTAAATAATGCAATACCGGAATTCACGGCATTAACAACCGCTTTGGTCGTAATGGTCGCACCGCTTATCGCATCAATCTCAAAATCGGAAACGGCTCCCGTCTTCGTATAAGCAAAAGCCGTTACCGTTTTATCCTTGAACTGATCCCTGAACTTACTCTCCTTTGCCTTCATCCCGAGTCCCGCAGTTTCCGAGATATCAAGTATCTCTACCCCCTTTACGGTTCCCTGTGAATCAATTCCCATTGATATGGTTATATCTCCTCCGTATCCCTGCTTGGTGGTGATATTCATAACATATCCGATCGTCTTGCCGGCCTGGTCCTGTGCACACACTACGGAGTCAACGGTAATGCCGTCAAATCCCTCGACAGGTTTTCCGCCTTCATATCCTTCAAGGTTCTCGGAAAAGCCTGCCGCTTCCGGAAAGACCGATCTGTAAGCAGCCATCTTTGTGCTTTCTTCCATCTGTGCAATGGGGAGCTTGGTTATATCGTATACGTAACCGAGTCCGAAACCCGCAACGATCGTTATAAGGGTAAGGCACAATACATTCTTTACCGTACTGTTCATCAGATCTCACCTCCCTTTCCGAAGCATTTCGGCATCGTGATCCGCTCCATGAGAGGAACAAGAAGGTTACTGATTATTATCGCATAGCTGACTCCCTCTGCCGATGAAGAAAATACTCTGAAAAGGCCGGTCAGCAATCCGCAGCTGATACCGAACAGAAGTCTTCCCGGCTTCGTTATCGGACTTGTGACATAATCGGTCGCCATGAAAAAAGCTCCAAGCATCAAACCGCCTCCGCAAAGCTGGGCTGCTATATAAGACAGATCCCATCCGTGCCCGGCAAATACACCGATAAACAATACAAAGGTCACAAGATACGCACACGGTATCCTGAAATCTATGATACCCGTCACTATGAGAAATATCGCTCCGGCAAGGAGCAGTACCGTGCTGACTTCACCTATGGTTCCCGGTATCTTTCCCATGAACATATCCATAAGATTGACCGAACCCCCGTCTCTTATGATCGCAAGCGGAGTTGCCGACGTTACGCCGTCATAAGAAAAAGAAGTCATCCTGGCGGCAAAACATATCACCAGAAAGCATCTTCCCGCAAGAGCAGGATTCATGAAATTCTGTCCCAGTCCTCCGAACAGCATCTTAACTACAAGTATCGCAAACACGCTGCCTATGATCGCCATCCACCAGGTTGCATCGGGCGGCAGGTTAAGCGCCAGTAAAAGTCCTGTAAGAACCGCACTCAGATCGCCTATCGTTTTGGGCTTTTTTATTATAAGTTCATACAGGAATTCGGTCGCAACACAAGCCGCAACACATGTTGCGATAAGAAGCGCCGCATTAAACCCGAACTGATAAATACCGTATACGCTTGCGGGCAATAGACTTATGATAACGCAGAACATTATCCTGGATGTAGACATCTTGCTTCTGACATGAGGAGAAGCCGAAACATTTATCTGTTCACTCATATTCGCCATCTTCCTCCTACTTACTCTTTTTCCTGTTTGCCAGTACCGTCTGACGCATCATCTTGATCTCCTGTGTAAGATGCCGCTTAGCCGGACATATATAACTGCAGCACCCACACTCAACACATTCCATCCCGTTTAGCGACACAAACTTGTCTTCATCATAGTGCTCTGCTATATCGGCCAGCCTTGACGGAAGCAGTCTTGAAGGGCACGCGTCAACGCACCTTCCGCAATTGATACAGGCGCCCGGAGTACAATCCGATACCGGATCCTTTAAGAATGCCGTGACTGCCGATGATGATTTGGTGACCGGAACATGGGTATCATAGAGAGCAAAACCCATCATCGGACCACCTGATATGATCTTGCCGGGTTTTGCTTTGAACCCCCCGGCAGCTTCGATGAGATCATCGTAATAAGTTCCGGTATATACGCGGTAGTTCTGAGGGTACTTGATCGCATCACCCGTCACCGTAACGATACGTTCCATCAGCGGACGTCCTTCAATGACAGCATGATAAACAGCCACTATCGTATCAACGTTGTTCACTATACATCCCGCATCGGCAGGGAGCATGGACGAATTGATCGCATGCTGCGTTGTGGCATATATAAGCTGCCTTTCGGACCCCTGCGGATACTTGGTCTTAACGACCTTAACGCTTATACGGGGCTCATTTATACACAGATCCTTAAGAACCCTTATACAGTCAGGCTTATTATCTTCTACCGCAAGTATTCCCTTTGCATGCTCAAACAGGCACAGTATGATCTTAAGTCCCGCAACGAGCTTTTCGGGTTCTTCTATCATCCTTCTGTAATCGGATGTCAGATACGGTTCACATTCCGCACAGTTTGCGATAACATAATGGATCTTGGCCGGATCCTTCGGCGACAGCTTGACATGAGTCGGAAAACCGGCGCCTCCCATTCCCACGATACCGGCTTCTTTGATGATCGCGATAACTTCCTCCTTGGTCATTTCCGCAATGGATCTGACAGGGATCGGCGGAGCTTCCTCATACGTATCATCGTTCTCGATCACGATCGATCTTGTCATATTGCCCTGAACATTCCGCCTGTTCTCGATGGCTTTAACCGTTCCCGAAACCGACGAAAAGATATTCGCCGACACAAATCCGCTTGCCTCCGCTATCTTCTGCCCGCGAAGAACCCTATCCCCTACAGATACTATGGGGGTTGCGGGAGCTCCGATATGCTGTGACAGGGGAAATACCAGTTCTTGGGACGGTAGCAGATCGATTATCTTTTTATCCTTGGTTAGTTCCTTACCTTCATAAGTATGGATCCCACCCTTGAACGAAAGACCTGACATAACTTCCTTCTCCTTGGATTCATATGATATGATATTATATCATATATCTTTGCTTACGCGGAAAAAATAAAGGGACTGTTATGCAGATAATCGACAGAACATATGAAGAATATAAGATGGATTACCCCATAGAACGCATATGCGATCCCGCAGGCGCTTTGTTCATCGACATTGAGACTACGGGGCTTTCAAAAGAGACAACGAGTCTCTATCTCATAGGATGCGGATATTATACCGAAAAAGGGTTTTCAACAAAACTTTTCTTTGCCGATTCGTCGGCCGAAGAACAACGGGTTCTGGAGGAGTTCATACTTTTTTCCCGAAGCTATACGCATCTTTTCCACTTTAACGGAACCGGATTTGATATACCGTATCTTGGTTACAAGGCTGCTCTCTATGATATACCCGATCCTTTTTCCGGTATGACTAACGTGGATATATACAAGATGTGCAAGCCTCTTAGGTATCTTCTGTTTCCCGATTCAATGAAGCAGAAATCGATCGAGAATTTTCTCGGCGTCGGACGGCAGGACCGCTTCAACGGCGGAGAACTCATAGAAGTATACAAACAGTATGAAAAAAATCCCGACGATGAGCTTCTTGAGCTTCTCATAACACATAACAGAGAAGATGTTCTCGGGATGCACAGGATACTTCCCATACTGTATTACCTGGACCTCAAAGACGCGCATCTGTTTTATGAGGGCTATAACATAAACCGCTATAAGGACTATAACGGAGAAGAAAAAGAAGAAGTACTGTTTGATTACAGGACAGATGCAACATTTCCCAAGTCATTCATGGCCAAGACCGAGAGCATGTATGTGCATGCTTCGGCAGAAACTCAAAAGATATCGATCCGTCTGCCGATATATAACACGGTCCTTAAGATATATTTCGAGAACTACAGGGACTACTGCTACATTCCGGATGAAGACAGGGCATTGCTCAAAACCATCGCACAGACACTTCCCAAAGACAGATACCGTAAGGCAACAAGAGATACATGCTATCAGAATGTCAGTGCCGGATTTGTCAAACAGCCCGGTGATATATTCACTCCGGTATTTCGCAGCAGCCTTAAAGATAAGAAGAAGTATTTCCGTTTCCCCGAAGATTTCAATGAAAAAGCGGCCGAAACATTCGGCCGCGAATTGCTGTGCGTATTCTTTACAATGAAGAAAAGACCTCATTTGAGCAGTGCATCTTTCTTCTCGTAATAAAATGAATTCCTTCTCTCAAATCCGAACTTCTTATGGTTCATGATCTGCTCGGTGCTTCCGATGAAGAAGATACCGCCGTCAAGAAGGCTCTGTCCGTACTTCATAAAGATCTCATCCTTTGCCTCTTCGGTAAAATAGATGAGCACATTACGGCAGATGATAAAGTGATAACCCTTCGGATAAGGATCCTTTAGCAGGTTATGCTCTTTAAATTCCACTCTCGACTTGATCATGCTGCTGATCTGATATGAATTACCGACCTTGGTGAAATACTTTTCACGAAAATCCTTCGGAACTCCCGCAAGACTCTTCTCTGCATATATACCTGTCTTGGCAGCAGCCAATACCTGCTTATCAATATCCGTGGCATATATCTTGATCTGATTAAGAGGAATATGCCTCGAAAGCGCCATGACAAGCGAATATGGTTCATCCCCCGTGGAGCAGGCTGCACTCCAGATCTTGAGGTTCTTGCCGAACTTGCCTATCAGTTCCGGAATAAACTCCTTATCCATGAGCTCCCATTGATCGGGATTCCTGTAAAACTCGGAAACGTTGATCGTAAGGTAATTGACGAATTCCTCAAACAATGCTTTATCGCTTTTGATCGCATTGACAAAATCTTCGTATCCCTTGATCTTATGCTTCTCAATGAGCGTATTGATCCTACGCTTCATCTGATTTTCCTTATAAGCACTCAAATCTATCCCGGTCATCCGGAGAATGGCGGCTTTAAACTTTTCGTAATCCATTTATAACCCCTTGATCATTCCTCGGTCTTTTCTTCTGCAGCAGTCTCTGCTTCAGCTTCAGCACTATCTGCAACTTCGGCTTCTGCTGCCTCTTCTTCCTTTACAGCCTCTTCCGGCTCATCAGGCAGAAGTGCTTTCATTGAAAGGCTGATCTTCTTGTTCTCAAGATCAAAATCAACGATCTTGGCTGTAACTTCCTGACCTATGGAAAGAACGTTTGAAGGCTTATCTATATGATCTCTTGATATCTGAGAAACATGCAGGAGCGCATCAATGCCTTCCTCGAGTTCAATGAATGCTCCGAAGTCGGTCATCCTTGCTACCTTACCGGTAACCTCTTTACCTACCGCAAACTTGTTCTCTGCATCAACCCAAGGGTTCTCATCTTCAAACTTACGTGAAAGTGCGATCTTGGTACCGTTGATCTCCTTGACGAATACCTTGACTTCCTGACCGGGCTTGTATACCTTGCGGGGATTCTCAACACGTCCCCAGCTGATCTCCGAAATATGAAGAAGACCGTCTGCTCCGCCAAGATCTATGAACACACCGAAATCGGTAACATTCTTAACAACACCGGTGATAACATCACCGACTTTAAGATGCTCGAACAGCTCCTTCTGAAGCTTCTCGCGCTCAGCCATAAGAAGCTGCTTGCGATCGCCTATGATACGGCGCTTTCTCGGATTGAACTCCGTGATGACAAATTCGATCTCCTGACCGAGATACTTGGAAAGATCTCTCTCGTATCCGTCCGATACAAGACTTGCGGGAATGAATACCCTTGATTCTTCAACAAGAACACTGAGTCCTCCGTCAAGAACCTGAGCAACGGTTGCCTTAAGGACCTCTTTGTTCTCAAACGCTTCCTCGATCCTCTTGTTGCCTTTGTCGAAAGCAAGACGCTTATATGACAGGAGAACCTGTCCGTCACCATCGTTGACTTTGATGACTTTCGTATCCATCTTATCTCCGACATTTACAACGGTGGTAAGGTCAATATTGGGAGTATTGGAATACTCATTACGGGTAACTATACCGTCAGATTTATAACCTATGTTGAGAATGATCTCTTCAGGCTTAACCGCTATAACAGTTCCTTCTACTACCTCTCCGTTGTGTATTGTTTTGCAAGATTCTTCTAACATTTGTTCAAAAGTTAATTCTGACATAATTTTGAACCTCCTCGAT
>CADCPL010000171.1 GCA_902803305.1 uncultured Lachnospiraceae bacterium | reverse complement strand
GAATTTACAATAACACACGCGGTTTTATTAGTGATCTTTTGTTCAAACTCAGTAAGATTGGGCTGAAACGATTTTGTGTCAGGTGTTATTATAACCATCTCTCCGTCATAATTTGCTACATAATTATTATATTCACCAAAATACGGAGCAAAGGCTATGACCTCATCTCCTGGGTTCAGGATCGCCTTAAGGGCCACATTAAGTCCTCCGGCAGCACCCACAGTCATGATCACATTTGATACGCCGTACTTCGTCCCGAACTTCTTATTAAGAGAATCTGCTATAACACCCCTGACTTCTTCATGCCCGGCATTGTTCATATATCCGTGGAGCTTAAGGCTGTCGGTATTCTTTACTATATCGGATAAAGCCTCATTTACCTCGGCAGGCGCCGGAACGTTTGGATTTCCCAGCGAGAAATCATATACATTCTCTGCACCGACCTTTGCGGCCATCTGCTTTCCTTCTTCGAACATCGCGCGGATCACCGAACTTCCCGCCACGAGCTTTTCCATTTTCTTAGATATCATTTTCTATACCTCTCGAAACATTGGTATTTTACTGTTATCCTGCATGAGAGTTCTCAACCTTGAAAGAGCAGTAACAAATATCCGTTCCTCTACTGCCTCGGTCCACAGACACGCTCTTGTCTGGCCTCCGAGAACATATTTGCTGATCACACCGCGAAACAGATCTATATCCCGCAGTGTGGCTGATTCCAACGCAATTCGCTCGGATTTGGCATCAGGCATCTTCCATCTGCGGTACACGTACGGATAATTCCTATACATGAACTTGGTATTCCTTGCCTCCTTCACGAACGATAGAAGCGTAGAATCATAGACAGGTACAGGAATGACCCTGTTTTCCTCATCGCCCTCATAGTAATTCTGAACGTCCTTTCCGCCCTTTTTTTCCAGAAAAGGCAGGTATCTCAGCAGTCTTGCAAGATCATCCTTATACTCTTCAATGATCTGTTCTTTAAGATTTGCTTCCTGTCCTTGCATAAGTGTCCCTCATTTTCTGTCATAAAGCCTCGAATTCATTGCAAATAACAACAATTCTAATTATAATTATATAGTTGATAATTGTCAAAAAGTGATTAACGAGGTTTTGCCCTTGAAAGTACGCGTTTTTCTCGATCCGTCCCTTGACGGTCTTCCCGTAAAACAGAAAATAACGGAATATATCGGACTGTTTATCGTATCCGTGACCCATCTTCTTCTGTTCTCCCTGTGGACAAGCCCGTTTTATCGTTATTGGTACGGCTGCGATGCCAGTTTCTTCTCGCTGGTCGGACGCGGGATAATCGAAGGAAAAGTCCCCTACCGTGATTTTTTCGACCTTAAAGGACCTTATTTCTTCTTTGTAGAGGCGCTGGGACAACTCATGGCTCATGACAGGCTCGGAGCATTCCTTATCCAGATACCTTTTGCCTTTGCATCTCTTGTCCTCATATACGAGATATCCCTTCTGTTCATATCCCGTAAAAAAGCGATATTCGTGATGATCGTATACCTCTGGGGCAACATCACTACGCTGTGGGGCGGCAATACACTGGAAGAATTTGCTCTTCCCATCTCACTTGCATGCCTGTATATCATACTTCGAGCAGTTGTTATCGGTAAAAAATCATTTCGTGACCTCTCCGTTTGGACCGTTATGCTTCTCGGGCTGTGCCTCGGCATGGGTGTGTTCTCCAAGATAAGCGTGGCAGCCCCGGTACTCGGCATCATTGCCGCAATACTGTTTGACAATATCGTAGCGGGAAATATAAAGCGTTTTGCCCTGAACTTCATATATCTGCTTCTCGGTATGGCTATCGCCGCTCTTCCCGTGATCATCTATTTCGGCGTGAACGGTTCGCTTTCGGATATGATCTACTGTGTGTTCGGGCTCGGGTTTTCCCGCTCCACCGACTATTATGAAGCATTTAACCTGACTTGGGAGCTGAAGCTTAGCGGATGCGTCTTTGCGTTCATATTTGCCATACTGCATCGCAACAGGATACAGAAGGAAGTCTCGATCATACTCATGGCCATGTCGGCTGCAACCTGGCTCCTTCTCCACCTCGGAACGCCATTCTACTACTACTTCACGACTGTATATCCGGCACTTACCCTGGCCCTGATACTCTTTCTCAAGGTATATGACCCGCTGTTCATATTTGAAAACTGGAGACAGGGTGTCAGTATCGCTCTGTTCTTTGTATTCCTGTGTTATTACGTGCCTACGGGCCTTGATACCGTAAGGACCGTCCTGTACAGCAGGCAGGACTCACTTGACGATCCTTACTACACAAATGCCAAGGATATAGGGGCGCTTATCCCCGAATGCGACAGGGACAGCGTCTTCTCCTTCATGATCGATATGCAGATGTTCGAGATCAATGATATCACGCCGTGCTGCAGGTATGTGGTCAACCTTCCGTACTTTATAGAGCTTTATCCTCAGGCACTTACCGATATACTGGATATGCTGGAAAACGATCCGCCCAAGTGGCTGATCATCGGGGATGATTTTGAGGGAAGCCTTCCCGAGATCTACGACTCGGTCATGGAGAAGTATGACTGCATATATGAGAATTCCTCTGGTCAGCTATATTTGTTACAAGAATAAATAAAAGTAGGTAGAGCAAAAAACAGGAGCCCACAACTGTGAGCTCCTGTTGTTATATCTTTTAAATCCTTGACTTCAGGACTCCGTCTGCTCTCACAGACACCTCACGTCAACCTTTCACGGATCCGAGTGCGACTCCACCTACGATGAATCTTGACAGGCAGAGGTAAACTATGATAACCGGGAAGATCGAGAATGCGATCGTTACATAAACCTGACCCATATCGAACTTCAGGAAATCCGCCGAACGAAGCTGTGCGATGAGGATGGGAAGTGTCTTCTTCTTCTCATCGTGCAGGATCAGCGCAGGAGTGAAGTAATTGTTCCAGTTGAACACGAATGTGAAGATCATCTGTACTGCGATCGCAGGCTTCATCATCGGAAGCGATATCGTGTTGAACGTTCGTACTTCATTGGCTCCGTCGATCCTGGCAGCCTCTACTATCGCATGAGGCAACGCACTCTCCATATACTGCTTCATATAGTAGAATGTCGCAGGAGCTGCTATAGCGGGAATGATAAGAGGAATGAAGCTGTCCTCAAGCTTGATGCCCTGTACCAGCTTTATGAAACCGAGAGCCGTTACCTGTGTGGGAATCATCATTACCGCAAGGATGAATGTAAATATCGCTGTCTTGAACTTGAAGTCATATACATGGATAGCATATGCCGTCATGGTCGAGAAATATACACTGAGCACCGATGCGCATGCGGCTATTATGAAAGAATTGAGCATACCTCTTGCTATAGGCTGTGTACCGTTCATAACCGCGGTAAAGTTCTTAACAAGTGCCGTACCGGGAATCATGGTAAATCCCGATGACAGCTGTGAGTGCGTTCTGGACGAGTTAACAAACAGAATGTAGAACCAGAACAGGCACAGGAACGTAAGCAGTATAAGTACCACATATGCTATTATACGTCTGACGGTTAAACCTAAACCGCCTTCAACATCATATTCTTTGTCTTGTCTCATTTAGGTTCACCTCCTTATTTCTTGTTCCTGTCTCTTCTCTTAACTTCGTCAACATTATCTTCTACCGAGAACTTATATACTATAAAGCTCAGTATACCGGTGATTATGAACAGGAATACCGAAAGAGCGCCGGCCATTCCGTAGTTCTTGGAGTACAGATGCTTGTTCAGATACATGATAAGAGTCATGGACTGACGCATCGGAGTTCCTTCGCCGTTTGTCAGGACCTGAGGAACATCGAACATCTGCAGACCACCGATAAGTGAAGTGATCATAACATAAAGCAGTATCGGGCGAAGAAGCGGAAGCGTGATCCTGAAGAACACCTGTGTCGACGTTGCACCGTCAACCTGTGCTGCTTCAAAGAGCGATCCGTCAATACCCATCATACCCGCCATGAGAAGGATCGTTGTATTACCAAACCACATGAGGAAGTTCATGAATGCTACAAGTCCGCGGCTTCCTGCGGCATGGCTAAGGAAACTGTACGGCTCGGAAATAGCTCCCATGTTCATGAGGATCGCGTTTACAGGTCCCGTCTCAGCAAACAGTGTGAAGAACAACATCGCAAATGCGGCCGCCATTATAAGGTTGGGCAGGTAAATAACGGTTTTGAAGAAAGCTGCACACCTTATACGCAGTCTTGAATCCGCAAACCACGCACCCAGAAGAAGTGAAAAGAATATCTGGGGAACAAAACCAAGTACCCACATGATGAGAGTGTTCTTCGCGTATGTGATAAGATCACCATTTGCGATTATTTCCTTGTAATTGTGAAAACCGATGAAATTCGGACCTATCTGCTTGATACCGGACAGATAGTTTTCAAATAAACTGTTGTAGATAGTAGTGATGAGCGGGATCATCTGGAACACAAGATATACCACGATGAAAGGAATCAGGAAAATATAACCCCATTTGTTATAGCTTACGACCTGACTCTTCCCTTTTTTCGGCGTATTTGCCATAAAGCCTTACCTCCTTCTCCTATTAAGAGTCTAAAAGACCTCTATTAAGAGATATTGTATCACATTTCGATGCTGATATCACGCGTTTTTTCGATAAAAATAGCGCCTGCCCACAGAGGCAGGCGCCATTTAATCATCTGATCATAAGATCTTTAAATGCTTATTATTTTGTAAGCTCAGGATACTTCTCGATAACAGCCTTGTAGAAGAGATCAAGAGCATCTTCGTATGTAGCGTTGCCTTCGAAGTAGTTCTTCATAGCTGCCTGAAGTTCTTCGTTACATCCCTGGTCATAAGCTGAAAGGTTTGAAAGGTCGATCTTCTCAGCACCGTCTGCAAGCATCTTGTAAGGGTTCTGTCCG
>CADCPL010000170.1 GCA_902803305.1 uncultured Lachnospiraceae bacterium | reverse complement strand
GTCATGCCGCTGAAGATAAGAGGCGCCTCGTAAACCTTGTCAACCGCGACGCCGAGCCTGTCAGCCATGCACAGTTTCATAAAGAGACCGATGGCTATGAGCCAGATCCCGCGCGTAAAACGATCTTTTGAGATCTTTTGTCTGTTTGATATCTGCGGGATGAACTCGTGTGCCTTAAGTATGGGTCCCGACAGGATGGTCGGGAAAAAGCTTATGAAGATCAATACTTCAGTGATGGACGGAAAATCACGGAAACGGCCTTTCCTGCAGTCGACGAGAAAACTTATCGCCATCAGCAGATAGAACGACATGCCGACGGGAAGCGGGACAGCCGTGTATTTAAAAAAGCACAGTATCCCCACCTGCGTTGCTATGAACATGCCTGCATACATCCCGGCTCTTTTTTCGTCTCCGGCGCCGAGGCTTTCGTTGATGTTTCTTCCGCCAAGATAAGTAAAGACGGAGAGTGCGATCAGGATCACGAGACCGCGAAGATCGAAGAACGCATAAAACATGTAGCAGACAGCGAGCAGTATGAGGTTTTGGATCTTTGTCTTTCTTTCTTCCTGCATCACTTAAGTACCTTTGCCAGCTCTTCGGCTATCATCCGATGAGCTTCTTTGTTCATGTGTCCGTCACCCGGAGTTGTATTGGCAAATCCGTATGGGATCACGTGCCTCTGTTCGTATGCCTGACGGAAGGTATCCGTCATATCTATAAAATCTATTCCGTTTTTCCTGCAGACTTTTTCATAGTACGGTTCGGCATTGTTCGTCGGAAATGACAATGATCCGTCTTCTTCAAGCTTAACCGCAGGGTGATAGAGTATGATCACCTGTTTATCTGTCTTTTTTCTTATGAACTTCATCAGATCATCAAGTGCGGTCTCAAAATCTCCTTTGTATTCCTGCTCCCAGAAGACGGGATCGAGAATATCGGACGGTGTGCCCCGCTCAAGGGATTCGAGATATGTATAATACTGCTTGTGAATGAGACGAAGCAGCGGAAGGGCCTGTTTTGCCTTTACGAAAAGGCGTCTTTTTCCTGACATGGAAGCAGTGAGTGCTTCTGCGGTCTCGCCGGGATCGTATCCTGTCTGTGCCATGGAATCATACAGAGCTTTTGTATCGTAGCAAAGAGAGTCGGTCTCTATGATGATCGCTTTTGCATCGGGGAATTCACCGAGTATCCCGTCCAGGTGCTGCAATACGACCGAAAAATAGTTGCCGCTCTTTCCGATGTTGATCACGTGGAGTTGTCCGTCGTCATACAGCATATCGTTAAGGATGTCGCTGTATCTGTCCTTTGCGGGGATGAACAGACCTTCGGTATGAGAAGCACCGGCGACGATGCAGTAGTCATCGCTTCTTGGCATATCCCTATTGACATAGCCAAAGCTGTCTATGTTTGCGACGCAGTATCCCTCAAGACCGTATATACCGTGACTGCCCGGAAGAAGGAAGCCGGTTGTGGATCCCATATCTCTCGGCAGTTCCTGGCACGGATCGTAGAACAGGAAACACGCGAGGTTACAGAGCACGGCGGCTATCACAAACGCCGCGATCCATCCCGATATTTTCTTTATTAAACAGGTAATACGCATGTGAATTATTTTACTTATTATCGAAGATGTGTGCAACCTGTCATTTACGACTGATTATGTGACGATGCATATTTATAAAAAAAACTTGAACAGATAACGATTAAGTTCTATTATATAGTAGATAATCAATAAAATTAGCCCAAGATTTTGTAGAGCAGATTATATAATATTTTATATTAGATTCAGGATGGATGACATATGACAGCAGATGAAGTACTGGCTGCCCTTCTTCCTTTATTTGAGAGATACTATAACGTAAACACCGAGTCAGCCGAGGAGCCTTTTGCTGCGGAAGCGATATTCGAGTCGCACAGCGAGCAGTATTATCTTGTAAAGGCCGCGAAGGTTGCCGATGTGAACATGAACGAATATGCATTTTTTGCGAAGTGCGACAGACTGAGCACGGATGATTTTCACCGACTTGACATACTCGCATGGGAGCGGGGACTGTCAAGGGTAAGTCCCGGATATGACCATAGAAGTTCAGATGTTACACTGATCATAATATCGGATCATATAGAAGATGAAGTTAAAAAGATGATCAGGAAAACGCGCCATTACAAGAGCTACAGATTCGGCTTTTGGGGATGGAGCAATTACAGACTGGTTGCGATCGAGTGTTCTTCGGGCAAAGCCTTTTTCAACCACCAGGGCAAGAGCCTCAAGAAGCTTGTTGGCAATATATTGTAGATCTTCATT
>CADCPL010000169.1 GCA_902803305.1 uncultured Lachnospiraceae bacterium | reverse complement strand
AGTGACGTTGTGTATCAGCTCCTGCTAAGTATTTACACTGCCGTATATATGTATTTTGAATGTATGATACTGGGAGCGGTTGTTGCGAACGTTATCGCTGCAGTGCACGAACCGGAGCCGGACAAGGACTTTGTCATAATACTCGGATGCGGGTTCAAAAAAGACGGAACACCATCCAATATCTTAAAGGGCAGGATAGAGCGCGCTCTGGAATTTTACCGAAGGCAAAAGGATCTGACGGGAAAGGATCTTATCTTTGTGACATCCGGCGGACAGGGCCCCGATGAAGTAATGTCGGAAAGCGAGTGCATGAAAAGATATCTGATCGAAAAGGGGATCCCGGAGGAGCAGATAATAGAAGAGGATCGATCAACGAATACATACGAGAATATGAAGTTCTCAAAGGAAAAGATAGATGCCGTAAATCCGGATGCCAAAGTTGCATTTTCAACTACCAATTATCATGTGTTCAGAGCAGGCCTGTTTGCCAGACGTGTCAAGATGAGAGCGGTAGGTATGGGGGCAATTACCAAGTGGTATTTCTGGCCCAACGCTTCCGTTCGCGAGCTTGTAGGGCTGCTTACGGAGCACAAGGTTAAGCAGCTTATGATATTCGGGGGTATGATCGCACTGTACTGCTGCCTTACATTGATCGGTCTGTATATGTGACAGACAATAAAAGATCCGCAGACGATGCTGCGGATCTTTTGATGAGCAACGATCTGTGATCAACCAACGGGATTGCTGCGAAGATTGCAAAGGTCGTTCCAATTGATCTCGATCGTGTCATAGGTGCTTCCGTGATATGAACTTGCGCTTGCATACGCCTGATCTCTCGTAGGAAACCTGCCAATAACATTTCCGTTCTTGTTATCGATCACTTCCCACGGATTGGCGGGATCCGATCCTGCTATGTTGGTAGCGTTAAAGATCAAACCTCCGGATATGTTTTCAAGTTCTTTATCATCGATCCTATTGTTATCAGTCATATTAATACCCTCCTTTACACTTAATATTATGAAGTAGAAGCAAAAAAAAAGCAATTGATTTTTGTCAGGATATTTGCTATTAGTTTGGAAAAGGAGAAAAAAATGAAGACAGGATTCGTGCTTTTATCTGATTTTGTTCCGGATATAATTCAGGAGATAAGGTACTATTCGACATATAATTTCATAGGTGACCGCATAGACGGTTATGAGGAACCGTGCGCGATCCTGACGAAGGAAGCAGCCCGTGCGCTCAAAGATGTCAGTAATGAGATGTTCGTTCGCGGCTTACGTCTTAAGGTGTATGACGCATACAGGCCGGAACGTGCGGTTAAGCATTTCATCCTTTGGGGGATAGAGGACCGTGATATACGGATGAAACCGTATTTTTACCCGTCGCTTGAAAAACAGGAGCTGTTTGAAAAGGGTTATATAGCCAGACGATCGAGTCACAGCCGTGGGAGCACCGTGGATCTTACGCTTTTTGACATGAGCACCGGAAAAGAACTCGATATGGGCAGTCCGTTCGATCTGTTTGATGAGATATCTCATCCCGATAATAAAAAAATCTCCGATGAACAGTATGAAAACCGCATGATCCTGCAGCAGGCGATGCGCCGCGGGGGATTTTCCTCCATAGACTGCGAGTGGTGGCATTTTACTCTGGAAAACGAGCCGTATCCCGATACGTACTTTGAGTTCCCGGTATCATCTGAATATCTCAGGAAGTAGCGGATGAGAGCATCTGTCTTGATACGAGCTCGGCAAAGTAGCCGTTCTTTTCGATCAGATCCTCATATGTTCCGTCTTCGACTATCCTTCCGCCGTCAAGCACGATGATCCTGTCACAGTGCCTGATGGTGGACAGCCTGTGAGCTATCACTATCCTTGTACACTGCATACCGTCAAGCGCTTCCGATACTTTTTTCTGTGTGATATTGTCAAGAGCGCTTGTTGCCTCATCAAATATCAGTATCTTCGGCTGCGGAGCGATCGCGCGCGCGATCATGAGCCGCTGTTTCTGTCCGCCTGAGATTCCACCCTGACCTTCGCATATGAACGTGTTCATTCCCATAGGCATATTTCGTATATCATCGGCTATACCGGCGATCTCTGCTGCATGCCATGCATCCCTTTGCGAAAGATATGGTGCCGATATCACTATATTTGAGTATATATCTCCCGCAAACAGTCGGCCGTCCTGCATGACCGTTCCGATCTTTTTTCGAAGAGTCTTCTTGTCAAGACGTCTGAGGTCTTTTCCGTCATAGCAGACGGTTCCTTTTTGCGGAGTCTCAAAGCCCAGCAGCAGGCGTACAAGAGTACTCTTTCCGCATCCGGTCTTTCCGACAATCGCCACGTATTGTCCAGGGCTTACCTTAAAAGACAGATCGGAAAGAACAGGCGGGGCATCTTCATCGTATCCGAAGGTGACATCGTTTATCTCGACTTCGCCGGTCAGATCAGTCACTTCTTCCTGCTGCGATAACATTTCGGGTTCATTGTCGAAGAACGGTTTTATGATGTCGAGAGTGGGTCTTATCTCCGATATGGATGACACGGTCTGTGCAAGAGCGGCAAATGCCGCGCTAACCATGCCGAAAGAGACATTGAAGGCATAATAATCGGCAGTGGATACGTGTGTTCGTATCGCGAACCAATAGAGGATTATCGTTCCGATAAGGGAGACGGCCGATATCAGAACACTGTTTATTTTCAGGAAAAGCGGAGGATTGTAGGCAAGAGAAGCCTGCTTAGCGTAAGCCCTACCCCATTTTCCGAAGGCTCTGTTTTCCGCGCCCGAAAGGCGTATCTTCTGTATGCCGGATATGAGCGCATAACTTATGCCGTTTTCTTTACTTGCAAGAAGCATCTGCTCTTTTATGACACGTGTTCTGGCGGATACTGCAGCAACCGTAACGGCCAGTGTTACGCCTGTGATCAAAAGTGCAGGACCTGCGAGACCGGGGGCATATCTGAACACCTGAAAGATATATGCAAGAGAAAAGAGTGAGCCGAGTGCAGAGGAAAACACGAGTCCCGCAAACTGATCCGACAATGTCCTTATATGGCCCAGACGGTTTGACAGTTCTCCGGAACTGTAGTCCCTGAAAAATGACGGAGGCATTGCCAGAAGTCTTGCCATGGAAGCTGCCTCTATATTAACGGACAACCTCGTGCTGATCCGGCTGTTTATAAGTGTACGAAAGGCTCCGAACAGAAGCGAGGAAAGAGATACTCCTGCCAGATAGAGTCCCGCGCCGATAAGAACCTCCAAGCTTTCAGAGTATAGGACGGTTGACAGCAGGAGTTCGGTGATCCGGGGGACCAGCATTCCTATAAGAGTAGCGATCAGCATGACGGCACAAAGTATGATAATATCCACAGGTCTGATCTGTTCCCATATGTATTCAAACAAAGAGATGATGCTCATTCTTTCGCGCGGAAAAGGTTTGTACAAAGCTATGGCGTTAGGCTTCAGGAGAGCTTCGTTCTTTTTATTGATTGTCACATATTTTTCCTGCTGTCTGTCATAGTATCTGTAGCTTCCGTAAAGAGAAGGAAGAAGAGCGACCATGTCGCCGCGTCTTTGCGTACCGATCATAGCCCCGGAAGCATCCTTGTACCAACCCTTTTCAAGTCGTACTTTCCTGTGCATTATCCCGTAGGATCTTGCGAGGTGTTCCAACACTTTATCATCAGCCACAGCGGCTGTATCATCAACGGGCGTCAGGTGATAATAGACAAGTATCTGGCTGATAACACTTTTCGTATCCGGCCCTTTTTCGGATTCGACATGCTCGCTTTTTCCTGTGACCGCTTCGGCGATCCCGGAAAAAGCGTTGTTAACTGCGCTTTCATCAGCCGCATTTCTTTCTTTTATCTGATCTTCAAACCAACCCACTTACTGTTCGCTCCGTTAATCACTTATTATCAGATTCTTATACGTCCCATCTGCTTTTATCAGTTCATCATGCGTTCCGCGTTCTGCGATCCTTCCGTGATCGAGTACGATGATCTCGTCACAGTCGCGTATCGTTGACAGCCTGTGCGCTATTATCACGCAGGTGATCCCGCGGGCTTTTATGGCATTCATCACATCATATTCCGTTCTCGCATCAAGTGCGCTTGTTGCTTCATCGAGTATCACCATCGTCGGATCCTGCGCAAGTACTCTTGCGATCTCAAGACGCTGACGCTGTCCTCCGGAAAAGTCGCTTCCGCCTTCATTGATCCTGTAATCATAGCCGCCTTTTCTCTTCATGATATCTTCGTGGATACCCGCATCCCTTGCGGCGAGTATCATCTCGAAATCCATGATGGAATCATCCCACATCGTGATATTGTCCGATATCGGATCCTCAAACAGTATTATATCCTGATCGACTACTGCTACCGATCCCGTGAACACTTTTCTGTCGATGGAGGAAAGAGGTTTGTTATCGTACAGTATCTCCCCGTCCCAAGGCAGATACAGACCGGAAATAAGCTTTGCCACTGTACTCTTTCCGCAGCCGGTCTCACCGACTATAGCCACCCTTTGCCCAGGCGCCAGTTCGAGGCAGAAGTCAGTGATAAGCGGATCTGCAAGCCTGGAATAACCGAAAGAAACATGCTTCATGGACAGGCTTCCCGAGAGTTTTTTGACCGGAGCCGGATCCACCTTGTACGAAAAGACCGGATCCTCAGGATACTGCATGACATCCTCAACTCTTTCCATGGAGGTACGCATCTCCTGTATTGTCTGTCCTGCACCTATAAGCTGCTGCATGGGAGTAAGGAAAGAAAACATGAACCCCTGAAAAGCAAACATCATACCGACGGTGAATATCCCCTGCATAACAAACCAGACCCCTAGAATAAGAGTGAGGGTATTTATGACGGTCGATGTCGCGGAAGGGATAAGACCGAGAAGAGCATCCTGTTTGATATACCTGACGTTTTGAGCGTTTATTCCGGCTTGGATCCCCGACCATTTTTCGAAAAATCCGTCTTCGGACCCGCTTGATTTTATCGTCTCGATCATGTCTATCGCGTTTACCGTGGCCGAATCGAGTTTACTTTGATCCCTGACGAGAACTCGGGTGATGTTGATCCTTTTTTCCGATATGTAATGTGATACGCATGCATTTATAAAAACGGAAAGAAGTCCAATGCACGTAAGTGTGATCGAATAGCGGTGCATGATCACAAGATAGATGACCATCATTACGGT
>CADCPL010000168.1 GCA_902803305.1 uncultured Lachnospiraceae bacterium | reverse complement strand
GAGGGTGTTGATGTTGATGCGGGACTTGCAAAGTGCGACCAAAATGCAGGGGATTACCTTGATATTCTCGGGATATTTACGGAGTATGGTCCGGATAAAGCCTCGGAGATCGAAAGCTTTGCAAAGTCCGGTGATTATGAAAACTACGTTATTTCGGTCCATTCCCTCAAGAGTGTAGCAGCCAATATCGGAGCGCATCAGCTCTTTACGATGGCAAAGATACATGAGTTTGCGGGTAAGAGCGGCAACACTGCGTTCATAGATTCCAACTGGGGAAAACTCGTAACGCTTTATCGCGAGATTACGGACAGCATAGCAAAAGCGCTTGAAGAGAACGGTAAAAAGGAGCAGTAACAGACATGACGCAGATACGTGCGGTCATAATTGATGACGACAGAAACAGGAGAGAACTGATAAAGAATTCTCTTCCCGAGTATATTGAAAGTATCGACATAGGCTTCGGTGAAGGTGCGATCGACTATATCAAAAGGGATGCCGAAGGCATCCTTCCGGATCTTGTAATACTCAACGGTGATGATTCCAAGAATCTGGGTCTGTATGTATTTGACTGGATGATCAACAAATCGGGTGATCCGGATATTGCGGCGATCCCTGTTATTGTTATAACAGAAGATGAGTTTTCAGAAAGATGTCTTGATTTCCTTGAACTCGGAGATGTTACGTTCTTCGAGGGTGATCCGGGTGACAGCGAACTTTTCTCAGTTATAACCGAGGCCATAGAGGAAGCCGAGTTTATGGCCGAACCCGTGGAGCAGGTATATGAAGAGACCAAAAACATAGACAGGCTCATGGGACACAGTGTCAAGGCACCGGCCGGCAGGCAGCGCGCAGTCGTTCTTGACATGGACAACCGCGTCAAGAATCTCGAGGCGGCTCTCGCCAGAGGCAGAAAGCGTGTCGATGATATCAGGAATCTTCTTGATGCCGCGCAGAACTATAAGAGCGGCAGGGAAAACGTACATGCAAGAAACAGACGCAGCGAGCCTAAGGAACAAAATATAATAAGGATGTCATCTTTCCTCGAAAAAGCCAGAAAGAAGGCCGATGTCGAAGAAGAGCTTCTTGAGATGTACAAGAAGAAGATGGAGCATCCGGAGGAGAATAAATTCAAGAGGCGCGAAGCAAAGGCGGAAGAGCCGGCACCAAAACCTGTATCAGAGCCGGTACCGGAGCCTGTGGAAGATTTTGATCTGTCCGGATCCGTCGACAAGCTCAAGGAAAAAGCGATGGGCAATCCCTTCGGAGCATTCAACGCACAGGGCACCGTCAGGGTCGAGCGCAAACAGGAACCGGATGCAGGTGAGAGGAAGTTTGACAGCAGCAAGAAGACAGTCGTGATCGTGGATGATGATCTGAAAACGAGAAAGCTGTGCACTCTTTTCCTTACACAGAAATACAATGTTGTGTCGCTTGATTCGGGTATCAAGACAGTAGATTACTTTATCAAGAACCGTGCCGATCTGCTGATCATCAATCCGGTACTGGGCGGAATGAGCGGGATCTCGACTATCAATTCCGTGCGTCTGCATCCCGGCGGCAGCAACGTTCCCGTCATGTATCTGGTAGGCGACAATTATACCGGAGCACGTACCAAACTCCTTGGCCCGGGCGTAGTCGGAATACTGAACAAACCGATAAAACAGTCGATGATAGCACAGTCCGTTGACGGATTTTTTGATAACGCAAGCAGAAATCAGTTTAGGTTTTGAGGTGAGAGTACATGAAAAAGAGGATCCTGATAGTAGATGATGATATCATGACACTTAAGATACTCAAAAAGTATCTTGAAGGGACGTATGATGTTGTCACGGAAAACGCCGGATACCGTTTTGTCGAAAAGATGGGATCGTACGAGGCTGATCTTATACTTCTTGATATAGAGATGCCGGTCGTGAACGGACTTGAAGCCTTTGATAAAGTCATAAACAATCCGGATCTTAAAGACGTTCCGGTCGTATTTTTATCAGGCGTATCAAACCCCAATCTTGTACGTGAACTGATGGGAAAGGGCGCGGCAGGTTATCTTGTTAAGACGATACCTAAGGGCGAACTTCTTGCAAGGCTCGAGAAGATCTTTTCGGAAAGACAGAGCCGCGAGATCATACAGGAGATACTCATACTTGATAATGACATCGAGCATTTAAAATCAATGCGCGCGATCCTTACGGAGCAGAATTACAAGGTACGCGTGGCCCGCACTTCGATGGAAGCGGTAGATCATATCAGGAAGCATCATCCCAATCTTTTCATAATAGGACGGGATTCTTCGGGTGTGTCGCCTCAGGAAGTATATGAATCGCTCGATAAGATCATAAGGGATGAAAGAGTGATACCTCTCGTAATGGAAGAGAACTTCTTTTCGCCGGAACTTATCGACAGAGTGAAAGCAGCTCTTGCGACCGAAAACTGATGCAGGGAGTAAACATGCCTGAAGAATTTGACACTGAAGTGACAGTACCGCGAAGAAGGCGGAGAAAAAGAAGAAGGAATCTGACGGAGACTCTCCTTATCATGTTCCTCGGATTTGTGATGGGCTTCATCGTCGGGGCTGTGATCATTCACAACAAGAGCAGCAAAGAGATCGCAGAGGTTCAGGAAGAACTCGACACCGTTATAGAAGAACAGAGCCACGTAAACGTGACCAAAGTCTATGTGCCCAAGCGTGACGTAAAAGAAGGAAACGTCACCCTTAATTCGTACAATCCCGATAACTTCCGCATAGACAACGGATTCATGGCGTATTTTGATGATGACGGGAACAAGATAAGTCACCTCGGCTGTGATCTGTCATACCATAATAAAAGCGTGAATTTTGATGAGCTTGCCGCAGCAGGCTGTGAGTTCGTCATGCTCCGCTGCGGATACCGCGGCTACTCCGAAGGCGGAATGGTCAAGGATGAAAAATTCGAAACATACGCGAGCGAAGCGGAGAGAGTGGGCATCAAGGTCGGCGTGTATTTTTTCACGCAGGCTCTTACTCCCGAGGAGGCAAGAGACGAGGCGGACTTTACGCTCTCGATAATCAAGGATCATAATATATCATATCCCGTTGCGTTTGATACGGAATACATAGATGATGAAGAAGCCAGGACGAACACAACGGAAATATCCGATGAACTCAGGAGCGAGATCTGTACGGCATTTTGTGAGAGGATAAAAGAGGAAGGCTACTATCCCATGATATATGCGTCCGAGAACTGGTTCAGGCGTTCACTTGAAGTGGAGTCGCTGAAGCAGTATGATTTCTGGGCTCCGCAGTATCTGGAGGAGAATGATTTTCTCTACGACTTCACGATATGGCAGTACACGGATGAGGGCAGCATCCCGGGTGTCAGCGGTCCGGTAGACCTTGACATATCGATGGTCGATTACGCTTCATTTGTGCCGCATATGCGGGATGCGGTAGTAAACGACGGCTCGATCGAAACGTATTGAAAGAACGCGTTGGAGTAAAGTATAATTTGGAGATAGAAGGGGCTTAGAGAGGGGCAGGAACTTAGGAAATGGCTATCATCAGAAAGAGAGTCCGTATCGGTGACCTCATGATAAGTGAGGGCCTGATAACGGCGGCACAACTGGAAACGGCACTGAAAGAGCAGAAGATCAGAGGCACCAAGCTCGGTGAAACGCTGATCGCGCTCGGCTACGTCTCGCAGGAGGATTTTTCAAACATCCTGTCATCGCAGCTCGGTATTGATACCGTCGATCTTCGCAAGGTCGGTATCGACGACAATGCGGTCAAGCTCGTTTCCGAAGAGTTGATGAAGAAAAATCAGCTGATGCCGTTCGGATTCGACGAGAAGAATCCCAACATCCTGAAGGTCGCAATGGCCGACCCCATGAACATCATGGCAGTCGACGATGTCATGATCATGACCAACATGGAGGTCATCCCGTACTTCTGCCCGAGCGCACAGATATCACTTCAGCTCGACAGACGATACGGTAAGGAGCAGGCAAGAGCTGCTGCGGCACAGTTCCAGGAGGAGCATGCCGCGGAGATCGCATTTGATACGGCTGCTTCCGACATAGAGTATGAGAACATCGATGACGCACCTATCGTTAAGCTCGTTAAGACGATGCTGGAAACGGCAGTACGACAGGGCGCATCGGATATACATATCGAAGCACTTGACCGTGAGGTCAGGGTGCGTTTTCGTATCGACGGCGTGCTCGTGGAGAACATGGATTACGACAAATCACTTCTTCCGGCACTTGTCGCGCGTATCAAGATCATTTCAAACCTTGATATTTCCGAGAAGAGAAAACCGCAGGACGGACGTCTTACAGTTGTAGTCGACAGTAAGGAATACGATGTCCGTGTATCCATACTTCCGACCGTGTTCGGAGAAAAAGTCGTTATGCGACTTACCTCGAAGGACGGTCTTACCAGGGACAAGAAGTACCTCGGACTTAACGAGCGGGAGCTTCCGAGATTTGATGCGATCATGTCGAACCCTCACGGTATCATACTTGTAACGGGTCCCACGGGTTCCGGTAAATCAACAACGTGTTATACGGTCCTGTCGGAGCTTAACTCCGATGAGGTCAACATCATAACGGTCGAGGATCCCGTCGAGGCAAACGTCAACGGTATCAATCAGGTACAGGTAAACGTCAAGGCGGATCTGACTTTTGCAACGGCACTCCGTTCCATCCTGCGTCAGGATCCGGACATCATCATGATCGGTGAGATCCGAGACGGCGAGACTGCACAGAT
>CADCPL010000167.1 GCA_902803305.1 uncultured Lachnospiraceae bacterium | reverse complement strand
GCATATGCCGTAACGATACACAAATCCCAGGGAAGTGAGTATCCGGCGGTCGTGATCCCTCTTCTTTCGGGTCCGAAACAGCTCTTCACCAGAAATCTTCTCTACACCGCCGTGACAAGGGCGATAAAGTGCGTCACCATTGTCGGGAGCGAGAACACCATCAGGCAGATGGTGGAAAACGAAGATGAACTGAAGAGATTTACAAGTCTTAATGAAGCACTGATCGATATTTCAAATCTGTAGAGAGGTGCAGAGGTATTTCAAATGATAACCGATCTTTTATCAGCTGCCGCGGATATCATATATCCGAGGATCTGTCCTGTGTGCGGCCGGATAGTTTCAAAACGCGGACGCGATATATGTCCGCAGTGCGAAAGGAAGCTCTCATATGTCGGCAACGATCACTGCATGCGATGCGGAAAGCCCGTTGATGAGGACGCAGAGTTTTGCGGTGACTGCATGGGAACACAGCACATATATGATGAAGGCCGTGCCGCGCTCGTATATGATACGTACATGAGTAAAAGCATATACAGGTTCAAATATGCCGGCAAACAGGAATTTGCACGGTTCTACGGGCAGGTGATATGCGACCGGCTCGGGCGCAAGATAAAAAGCTGGAACGTTGATGCGATCATACCTGTTCCGGTACACGCAGGCAGGCTGAAAAAGAGAGGATACAACCAGGCGGAGCTCATTGCACGGCAGATGTCGAAGCGGCTCGGCATTCCCGTCAGGAGTGACGTTGTGACAAGGGAAAAGGTCACGCAGGCACAAAAAAACCTCAGTGCGAGGGAGCGTCAAAATAATCTCAAAAAGGCTTTTAAAGTAACGGGAAATGTTGTAAAATTAGAGTCGGTCTTAGTCGTTGACGATATTTACACAACCGGCGCAACGGTTGACGCAATGGCAGGATGTCTTAAGGGGGCAGGCATCAGAAGAGTGTATTTTACCTCTCTGTGCATCGGAAGGGGAAACTGAAGCTTATCATTTTCAGGAGGAATCACTAATGGATGTCAAGAATTGCAGAAGATGCAGAAGGCTGTTCAACTATATAAGCGGTCAGCCGATCTGTCCTCAGTGTCGTGAGGAATTGGAAAAGAAATTCCAGGAAGTAAAGAAATACCTGTTTGATAATCGCGGGGCTACGATCCCGGATGTTATAGAAAACTGTGACGTGGAAGAACATCAGGTACGTCAGTGGGTTAGAGAGGAAAGACTTGAGTTCTCATCGGGTATCGATGTTGGCATTGCCTGCGAGAACTGCGGTGCTCCGATAAGTACCGGACGTTTTTGTGAGAAGTGCAAGGCTTCCATGATCAATGATCTGAGCTCTGCCGGAAGAAGGCCCGAGGTCGAGGCACCCAAGCCTCAGGTTAAGCAGCCGGCCGGCAACAAGATGAGGTTTTTTAATCAGTAAGATATGCTCAATGAAGAACGCATCAGGCTGATGACGCGTATGGCAGCATACGAAGAACACGAGGGAAGGAAAGACATTGCAATTTCCGAGTACTTCAGAGGCGACTACATCAGCTTTCAATTGCTAAAATCAGCTATCTATGCCACCGTCGGGTTTGCCCTGGCGGTGGCTATGTATGTTTTATATAACATGGAAACTTTCCTTGAGGATTTCTACAAAATGGACATGCTGGAATTCCTTAAGGGTATCCTGTCCAAGTACTGCCTCGTTCTGGCAATATACCTTGTGATCTCTTATTTCGTATACAGCTACAGATACCACAAGGCCAAAAAGCATGTTAAGCAGTATAACAACCTGCTGCGTGCGCTTTTGCAGATGATCGCAATAAATCGCAGGGGAAGGAAATAAAAATGGAGTCGTTACTGATAATCAAACAGCAATTGACGAGATTCTATACACGGTTTGAAGCGTACATAGTCCCGGTGCTCAAGTTCCTGGCTATGCTTTTTGCGCTTCTGTTCATCGGTAGCAGCGTCGGATTTATGTCCAAGCTCAAGAATCCCGCGATCGTGCTCATCCTTTCACTTCTGTGTTCATTCATGCCGACGAACGTTATAGTACTGCTTGCAGGATTCGTGATAGTTGCTCATATGTACGCGCTGTCGCTTGAATGTGCTATAGTCGTACTGTTCATATTCATCATAATGTATGCTCTGTATTTCAGGTTCACTCCGGGAGATGCGATAGTCGTTATACTGACACCTGTCGCATTTGCAATGCATATCCCGTATGTGATCCCGCTTTCGATGGGATTTGTCGGAAGTCCGATCTCATGTATCTCAGTCGGATGCGGAACAGCCGTTTATTACATACTTCACTACGTAAGCGAGCATCAGGATGCCCTTTCTTCGGGCGGCGGCCTGTCCGATATCGATGTTGAGAACATGCTCAGCGGGTTTAAGACCGTTATAGACGGAATACTCAAGAATGATGTAATGATAGCGATGATCGTGACTTTTGCCGCAACGATAATCGCGGTATATCTGATCAGAAGGCTCAAGATCAATTATTCATGGCAGATCGCACTTGGAGTCGGTATCATCACGTGTTTTGTGGTACTTCTCGTATCATCCGCCGTTCTCGATGCGGAAATAGGCATCGGAGGAGCGATACTGAGTCTGTTTTTCTCGGCGATCATAGTCCTGGTGCTTCAGTTCTTTATTTTCAATGTCGATTATTCACGGGCGGAGTACGTCCAGTTTGAAGATGACGAGTATTACTACTACGTCAAGGCGATACCCAAGATCACTCTGGAGGCACCTGCCGTCAGAGTCAGACGTCATACATCACGTCGAGACGATGATGATTTTGATGACGAGGATGAGGATTAATGTCGGAGCTTATTGAATCCATTACCGCATTTATAGAACGGTATGTAACATGGCTCTCACTTCCGTCCATCAAGTGGACGGATCTTGTCGAGATACTTATCATTTCCGTTCTGTTATACAGGGTCCTTGCGTGGATCAAGGAATCAAAAGCATGGTCACTGCTCAAAGGTATAGTGATCATACTTGTCTTTGTCATGGTTGCGGCAATGTTCTCCATGACCACCATTCTCTGGATAGCCAAAAACATATTCGGTGTTGCCGTAACGGCTATGGTAGTCGTATTCCAGCCTGAACTTCGTAAGGCTCTTGAACAGCTCGGAAGACGAAAAGTAGTTCTCTCGTCACTGTTTCAGTTTGACAACAGGATAATAGGTGAGAAGTTCTCGGACGAAACGATAAATGAGATCGTCAGAGGATCTTTTGAAATGGGCAGATCCAAAACGGGTGCGCTCATAGTGATCGGACAGAACGATCCGCTCACCGATTACGAAAATACGGGTATTGCATTGGATGCGGCAATATCAAGCCAGTTGCTCATCAATATTTTCGAACATAATACACCGCTTCATGACGGAGCGGTCATAATATGGGGTAACAGGATCGTTTCCGCAACGTGTTATCTGCCGCTTTCCGAGAACATGGAGCTGTCCAAGGAACTCGGAACAAGACATCGTGCCGGCGTGGGAATATCGGAAGTAACGGATTCCATGACCGTCATAGTATCCGAAGAGACGGGAAGGGTGTCGGTAGCTTATGAGGGCACGCTTACGAGAAACGTTGATATGGATGAACTTAGGAAGATGCTCGGGATGATCCAGGGCAAAACCTTTGAGGAGAAGAAATCTCTCCGTCTGTTTAAGAGAAAGGCCGAAAAATGAGAAGCTTACTTACAAAAAACCTCGGCCTTAAGATAGTCTCCGTTCTCGGTGCATTTGTTTTATGGCTGGTGGTCGTCAATGTGGATGATCCGGTCATCAGCAAGACATATACCGGAATATCGGTCGAGATACTAAACGGCGATGTTCTGACTTCCCAGGATAAGTGCTACGAGGTAGCGGGGGATTCGGGAACGATAAATGTCGTGGTAACGGCCCACAGATCCGTGATAGATCTGATGAGTAAGGATTATATCAAGGCTACGGCAGATATGAAATCGCTCACATCGGCTGACACCATACCCATAGAGGTAAAGAGTACCAGGTATTCGGACAGGATCGATTCGGTCACGACCAGGAGCGCCAACCTGAAGCTTACGATAGAGAACCTTATAAACAAAGATGTTCCCGTAACTGTTGGCGCGGAAGGGCATCCGGCAGAAGGGTATCTGCTTGCAAAAGCGGAAAATGCAATAACCACGGTGAATGTCAGCGGTCCCGAGTCGGTCGTATCGCTTATAGACAAGGCCATGGCGGTTGCGGATATAAGCGGTATCAGCAGGGACTTTTCCATTACCGAGCCGCTCTATGTCTGTGATGAGAGCGGAGAGCGGATCGATGACGAGAGGATCACACTGTCAAGGACCGTTACTGAGATAAAATACATCATTTATGCGACCAAGGTTATCCCGATAAGCAGCGGGTTCTCAGGGACTCCTTCGGCCGGCTTCGGAACCACGGGAGTTGTCATCACGGAGCCTGAAAGCGTACTCATAGCAGGAAAAGGCGAGAACTACGATGATATGGAAGTGATCTATATCCCTGCGGATGAGGTGTCGGTTGACGGAGCTACATCAGATGTGACCGTAAATGTCAGCATAGCCGATTATCTTCCCACGGGAGTCATCTTCGCGGATCCCGAGTTTGATACAAATGTGAGAGTCAAAGTGGGGATTGATGAAAATCAGCGCAAGACCATAGATGTTCCGCTTTCAAACGTGACGATAGAGAATGTTCCCGAAGGATATTCGGTCGGCATAGTGGATATCGGTGCAACGTTCCCGGTAGAGATACAGGGTATAGGCGATGCGTATGACAGATACAGCGGAGATCTGGCAATATGCAGGATCGATGCGACAACGCTCACTCCGAGAAATCCTGCAGGCGAAGGACCGGTCACCGTGGGAGAAAATGATGCAAATGTCATCTTTGATCTTCCTACGGGAGTGAGTCTGGTAAGTCCGGTAACCTTGATGGTAGTGGTCAACCATACCGGGGAACAGACCGAAACGGAATCGCAGGCTGTGATGCCTACGGCTGGAGCGGCGATCGGAGAGTAGACCTTGTGATTTTGCTCCGGGGGTGGTATAATCCATCTGTTAGGGGGTCATTATACAGGAATGGAGGAAGGACTCTTATGGTAAGTCAGAGGGTTGTCATCAAGAACCCTACGGGTCTGCATTTAAGACCGGCCGGAATACTGTGTAAAGAGGCGATGAAGTTCAAATCGCTCATCACATTTTCATTCCGTGAGAGTACCGCAAATGCCAAGAGCGTTCTCAGCGTGCTCGGTGCATGTGTCAAATGCGGAGATGAGATAGAGTTTACATGTGACGGCGATGATGAAGCAGAAGCATTACAGGCATTGATCAATGCAGTGGACAGCGGCCTGGGAGAATAATAGATCATAAGGCTCCGCATATGCGGAGCCTTTTTAATGGTGAACATATTGGATATAGTAGATCAGATACTGTCAAACAAAATACTTGTAACGGCATTTCTCGGGTATTTTATAGCCCAGATCATTAAAGCGATCATAGAGGCGTACATGGATCATACCTTCAGCTTCAGGAGACTGTTCTCGGGAAACGGCGGTATGCCGAGTTCGCATGCATCTACCGTATGCGCTCTTGCGACGATGACCGCTTTTGTCAGAGGTCTTGCATCGTTTGAATTTGCATTTACCGTTATATTTGCGATCGTGGTCATGGTGGATGCCAGCGGAGTCAGAAGAGAGACCGGCAATCAGGCAGTGGTACTCAATGAACTCATGGAGTATTTTGCAAAGCTCAAGGACAATCCGCCCAGGTTCTCACATGACAAGCTCAAAGAACTCATAGGACACACCCCTCTGCAGGTACAGACGGGAGCCGCACTCGGTATCATCATTGCCGTGGCGATCCGGTTTATCTGGAAATAAAACGGTCACATTTTGGAAATGTACTGTTCTATCGCTTTTTCCCAATCCGCAAACGTATATCCGCCGGTAAGCTTCAGCATGTAATTCTCCAGAACGGAGTATGCCGGTCTGTCGGCAGAAGCAGGGTTCATTTCCTTGTACTGCTTACTGGTCACCGGATTGACTTTCGTCTTTACGCCCGCAAGTCTGAATATCTCTTTCGTAAAATCAGCCCATGAACATTTTCCCTCACACGTTCCGTGGAACAGACCGTAATTCTCGGTGTCTAAAAGGGAGAAGATCGCTCTTGCGAGCTCATCGGCACAGGTGGGCGATCCGATCTGATCGTTCACGACGCTTATCTCATCATGTGTCTTGGAAAGGTTCAGCATTGTGCGGACAAAGTTCTTGCCGTCACCGTACAGCCAGGCCGTGCGGATCATGAACCAGTTCTTCGCAAACTGTTTGACAAATTCCTCGCCTGCAAGCTTTGTCTTGCCGTACATTGCTTTGGGAGCGGTCTTGTCAAACTCCGTATACGGATGATCCCCGTCCCCGGCAAAAACGTAATCGGTAGATATATGAACTAGCTTGGCACCGGTCTCGGTAGCTGCTATGGACAGATTACGCGGACCGATGGCGTTTATCCGGTATGCGCTGTCGACCTGGACTTCACATGCATCCACGTTCGTGTGCGCAGCGCAGTTGATGATCGCGTATGGCTTTACCTCACGGCATGCGGTAAGTACGGCGTCCAGATCGGTGATATCAAGATGCCTGATCCCGTCGATCCCGAAATCCGTGTTGACGAGTTCGTATTTACTGCTGTCATATAGTGTGTTAATGGCGCGTCCCAGCTGACCGTTGCTTCCGGTGATCATTATCTTTTTCATGGTAAGTCTCCTTTTTGAGAATTATGTAGCCGGGTGATACGATATTTAGAGTAGTATCCTAATTGAGTTTACTTGTGACTACAAAATATAGTATACTTATCATTGGTTTTAAATGCAATTGTTTGTGTCTGGTTTTGGTAATATGGATCGTATATTTGTTTTTCCCGAGCCGACTGACAGCGGATATGCGCTGGCTATGACCGATTATGTTATCTGCAGGATACTGGCGGTCATTCTGCTGCTGTTTGCGGTATACTCAGTCATAACTCTCATCTTTTTGAAGAATGAGTATCATACAAAGCTTCTCGGGGTGCTCAGGTGCGCACTCCCTTATCTTCCCGTCATCATTGCGGTGCTTGTGATCAAGCTCCCGGCAGGTTTTCTTACAAATGATGAATATGCCATATATAACGACGCCGTACATCTGATACATGATACATGGTTTAATTTCATGACCGTGTATTTCTATATCATCTCACTTATGATCTTTCCGTTTACATACGGGCCGATAATAATGAAGGTCATCATAGAGTTCTTTGTCGTAGGTTACTGTGTGTGGAGATCGCGCGGGTATTTCGGGAAAAAGGCCGGGTCTTTTATGTATATCCTGTTCCTCCTGTATCCGGTTATAGCGTATACGACATCCGCACACCGTCTGCCCGTATACTTCCTTATATATCTTGCACTTTTTGTTAAGCTTATATTCGACCGGCTGGAGAAAAAAGATATTACTTATACGAAAGCGGCACTCGTGCTGTTTGCGGGAGCGGTGCTGACACAGTGGAGAACGGAGGGTATATATCTGCTCGTACTCGTTCCCGTGCTCATGTTCATGGCGTATCCGCATCTTCGGCACGTAAAGCCGGCGATCTTCATCCTTGCGGTTTACATGATCTTTCAGTATATACTGTGGATACCGCAGAACGGAAGCGGCACGGGCAATCTGGATTCGGCGGCAAATGACAGGATGAAGCCGTTCTACGCATACACGATCACCAACATGTTCAGGAACGGACTTGATACCGAAAAGAACAGAGAAGATCTTGAGATTGTTGACAGATACCTGTCGCTTGATGTGATATCTGCCATCAATGAGCATTACGGAGACATAAACTACGAGGACGTTCTGATACTGTACAAGGACGGGTTCATCGGAGTAAGAGAAGATGCGGGCGATAAAGAGTTCGTTGACTATTCGCAGGCACTTAAGCGCATATTTATCGCCAATCCCGATGTGTTTGCAAAGACAAGATGGGGAGCGTTCTGTTATGCCGCATTGCCGTATCACATCACGTGGTCCGGAACGGGGATCAGGGAGCTTGCTTCGTTTGCCGTAAGCGTAGTTAAAACCGTGGCATATAACCTGTTCATCCCGGTCGTGTTTGTGGCGGCAGCGCTCATATACTGCCTGGTAAAAAGAGATTGGTTCGACCTGTTCGTATTCGGAGGGCTTGCGGCGCACTGGTTCATCGTGCTCGTACTCGCTCCGGCATCATATTTTAAGTATTACTTTCCGGTTTACATAATATCATATTTCTACATGATATTTGCGGTCATTAAATATCTGGCGGGACTGAGGTTCAAGAGAGAAAAGGAAGCGGCATGATCAAAGAATTGCTGTATGAACTGTATACGGATCACAGGCTGTTTGTGGGCACGGGCACTGTCCTTGTCCTCTATCTGCTGTGTGCGCTTGTTCTTGTCATGACGCAGAAGGAAAAAGATCATGACCTGCCGCTGCTGTTGTGCGTTCCCGTTACGATAGGAGCAGCACTTCTTAAGCTTTTCGAGGCATGCCGGAGCGGTGAAGGAAGCAGGGCTATGAAGATCGGCACCGGCGTGTTTGCTGTCGCTCTTTGTATCCTTGCGGTCACCATGTCCGGAAAAAACGTGTTCTCCCCCGAGATATCCGTACGGGCCGAGAACGAAATGCATATACCGACAGATATCTGTGCTGCGGAGGCTGCCGTACTTGCCGACGGAGACTGCCCGATCGTGCTTACGATGCCCGGATGGGATACTTATCTTCGCGCATATTCATCAAGACCGACCGTGATACGAGAGGATGAAGATCCTGCTTTTTCGGAACTTGGCAAGATACATCCGGATATGGGAAAAGTTGCTAAGGCGGCAAAGAAGAAAGATATAGCATATGTTATCCTGTCCAAAGGGATATGGCAGGATATGCCGCTGGACAGATTCGGATACGAGATCATATATGAGAATGATACATGCGCCGTATACAGGGAGGTGAGTACTCCTTGATCATGACAGCCGCAGCGACTATCATATTTTACGTTCTCGCATTTTCTGTCGGAAAATGGGCGGATATCATAGTCATAAAAAACGGCGGAAGGGCGCAGATAGCACTCCGCGTCGCGATGGGTGGATGTATCGTTTTGCTGCTCGGAATGATCTCATGTATCGCCGGGGCGCTGTTTTCATTCCCGCCGATGATCTGTATCATTGTTGCGGCGCTCCTGAATGTTGCCTTTGCGGTTGCCGGATACCTGGCAGCATCAAAGCAGGGGATAGGACGTGCGGCACTTTTCGAAAAACCCTCGAAGTGCGAATTTCTTTTGTATCTGCTGATCCTTGCGATCATAGTATTTGAGATAATATCGGTACGGATGTACCAGAGCGACATGATAGCGGTATATGCTCAGATACCGGCCGCGACTGCCATATACGAGACCGGCCGTATGATCTTTTCGGATCCCATGATGATGCTTACGGGATGCGTGGCATCGGTGACAGGCATACATCCGCTTACTGTCGTATTTACGCTTATGCCGGCGCCGCTCATCCTTTTGTATAATTTATGCTATGTTGCGGCCGCGCATACGGTTTGCGGCAGGCGCGGACCTGTGGCGGTCATCTTCGCATCGCTTGTTACGATATGGGGATATCAGTCGGATGCACTGATACCGGTAACGCTGCTGTTGTCCTGGTTTTCAACGGGTGTGTATATCGTCGTCGGGGTATTTGGCATCGCGGCGGTCCTCCTGATCATATATCTGCGGGGGCGGCCAGAAAAGAGCGAGGATAATAGTGAAGAAACGGAAGAGACCGATGAGCAGTACCGGGAGGAATGGGACATGAAAAAACACAGGATAATAAATGCGAGAAATCTGGCGATAGCCTTGGGAATAGTGACATTTGTGCTCATAGCGGCTGTTTTCGTGCTCAACAACAAGATAAACAAGCTTTATGACGCAACGGTCAATCTTCAGTCGGACCTTGGCAGCAGATGCAGCGTATATGAGTTTATACCGGATTCGGGCGCGTCGGAGGGATACCTTCTTCGCGCAAGTGACGGGACTCTTACGTTCGTTGGAGGCGGAGCGGCAGCAAATGCTGATGCCCTGAAGGATTTCCTGGAAAAATACGGCTCGGATGTGGAAAAATGGTATGCGTACGGACAGGATGAAGCAGAAAACGGTGCCATGAGGCAGCTGATCAAGTCGGGACAGGTAAGCGTAGGCAGATCGTTCGTGATAGAAACAAAAGAGATAACACAGTAAGATGATCATTGTAAAAGCACTGGCGGTGCTTGTAATAAACTTCATAATGTATATGGCTTTCGGGAGTTTTTTCGGGATACGAAGAGGCCGCAGCTGGTCGGTGCCTGTTACGGTGACCGTCGGGTTTTTTGCGTACTACGCATTGTTTGCCGTATTCTGTCTTCCGATAATGTTTACCTACAGGCCTTTGTCGCTGCTCTCCCGCGTATGGATGATCCCTTGCGGTCTTGTTGCTGCCTCGGCGATCATATTGTACAGGCGCGAATGGGCGAACAAGTGCGCAGAGATCGTAAAAGACAGGAGCACACGGCTGTTCCTTATCGGAGTATGTGCGGTAACGCTCATTCTCATCGTTCTGGCGACCGTAACATACAATTTTACGCTCGATGCGGCGTACTACGTTGCGAATATCACGACTAACGTCGATACGGACATGATAAACGTATATGATCCTTTCACCGGTAACTGGCAGGATCATTTCGAACTCAGATATGTTTTTGCCACATATTATGCGGCCGATGCCGTTGTGTGTCAGCTGACCGGTCTTCCGGCACTCATACAGACAAGGATAGTTATGTCGGCGACCGTTATAGTGATCGTTAACATGATATACGTATATATATGCCGGTATTTTTATGAGGAACACAGACGTGCATTTTTGATGTATATACTGATGACGCTCGTAAACTGTCTGTTCATCAGTCTTTACACCACGTCCAACTTCCTCATGACCCGTACTTACGAAGGAAAAACGATCGTCGGAAACATCTCGGTCGTGATCATATTTGCTCTGTACATGATGCTCATAAAAGAGGGCGAGGACAGCGGCGTTTTTTTGAAACTGTTCATCGTGTGCCTGGGTACGGCAACGGTGAGTTCGACGGCAAACATGGTCATACCGGCAGAGGTTGCGATACTGTTCGCGCCTTATATAGTTCGCGGCAGGTTCAGGTCCGTATGGAAGCTTATACTTTGCGTCCTCCCTGAGCTTGTCATGATGCTGGTATATGTGCTCTATGTAAAAGGGTACTATGCGATATATACTTTCCCGAGGTAGAAGATGCAGGGAGTAAATGTATTTGAAAACGGAATAGGATATCTTCACAGGTGCCTCGAACTGTATGCAGGTGGTACGGGCTTTCTTGTCATGTATGTGCTTTCTGTGCTGTTTATCCTTGCAAAGGGCGACAAGCGGGAGAGGGAAGTTTTCCTACCTCCGGCGCTGATGCTGCTCATAACGGTATACAACCCGATCGTTCCGCTCATAATAGACAGGATATTCGATGTCAGCAGCGAGTATTACCGATTATTCTGGATAACGCCGGTTATAGTGCTCGTTCCGTATGTTACCGTAAAGCTCATACAAACAGCACGCACGAGAAGCGTGCAGGCGATCACGGCGATTCTCGTTGCCGCGATGTTCATAGTGGGCGGAAACTTTGTTTACGGTAAAGGTATCGATATCGCGCAGAACTTATACAAGATCCCGGATGAACTCATAGAGATATCAAGGATGATACACGAAGATTCGAGTACGGAGTATACAAGGGCTTTTTTCGAGTACGAATATAACATGGAGATACGCCAGTATGATCCCAAGATGCTCCTGTGCGTGGACAGGGAGGATTACATCTACGCGGTAAATTACTCGTATACGGATGATATGCTCGGCGACCCCGAGCACCCCGTCAATGATATACTTGCCCTTCTGGTGCGCAATCAGAAGGTTGATATGGAAGACTTCATAAATGCCCTTGAGTCCACTAAGACCGAGTATGTGGTGCTGACAAAGGGGCATCCGCAGATAAGGACAGTAAAGAATGCGGGACTTCGCGAGATCGGCCAGACGGCATTTCATGTGATACTGAAGTATGACATGAAGGAACCGGCCGAATATACACTCGTTGATTACTCCGATGCGGAGCACAGGTTCAGTACGAGGAGGCTCAAATGAGACTGACGGTATTCACACCGACATACAACAGAAGAGACCTTCTCGCTCGTGCATATGAGAGTCTGAAAAGACAGACATCCAAAGACTTTGAATGGCTGATAGTCGATGACGGATCGACGGACTGCACCGATGACTACGTAAAGGCTTGGATCGATGAGGGCGTGATACCTATAAGATACCATTACAGGGAGAACGGCGGTAAGATGAGAGCTCATAATACGGGAGTCTCTCTTTCGCATACCGATCTGTTCATGTGCCTTGATTCCGATGATCTTCTTACCGATACCGCAGTCGCCGATATGCTGGCAGCATATGACCTGGCTGCGGGCAAGGCGGGGGACGGCAAACCGGTCGGTGGAGTCGTTGCACATAAAGGAAAGAGCGAAACCGATCTTCTCGGTGAAAAAGAATTCCCGGATGTAGAGACTTCAACGCTGTATGGGCTGTATCTTAAGGGCTTTTCGGGAGAGACCACTCTCATGTATGAGACCCGGCTCCTTCGTATGTTTCCTTTTCCCGAGATAGAAGGCGAAAAATATGTGCCTGAGGACTATATTTATGATAAAATAGATGAGGTATGCGTACTCGCTGTCCTGCCGCGGATAGTAACGGTGTGTGAGATAGTGGGAGACGGTTATACCGAGTCGGTACGAAAGCTGAGACGCGAGAACGTTAATGCCTGGTACCTTTACTACGAACAGAGAGCCTATATCACGCCGCCGGGACTTCTGAAGCTGAAGTATCTGGGGCGCTATGTTATATATTCAAAGCGGTCGCAAAGACCTGTCTTTGCCGGCAGCCGGCTGGGACGGATGAACATACTGCTCGGCTGCATCTACGGAGGCTTTCTGATTCTTGCACACAGGGAGTAGTAAGGATTGAGCCGTAAACAGTTCCGGACAAGAGCATATCTTTTTGCGGTATCCGTGCTCATACTGCTGATCGAAACAGGTATCATGCTGTATGTATGGATAAGGTATTACAACACCGGTATTCCCAAAGCCTTTTATTTCTGGGGTCATGTATTCATCGCCGTAGTTTATTTTCTCATATTGTTATTTGCTTCGGTAACGTACGGAGGGCTCAAGATAGGGTCGTTCCGTATGATAGAGCTGGCGCTGTCGCAGGGCTTTGCGACGCTTGTCGCCAACGTGCTCTTTTATGCGATAATATGTCTTCTTGCATATCGTCTGCCGACGGTAATCCCCCTTCTGGTGGGGATGATCATACAGTGTCTGATGATAGCGGCGTGGATATTTGCCACCACGATGGGATACAGGGCTCTGTTCCCGCCGATCGATGTTCTGCTCATATACGGGGGAAACAGTCAGGATATCATCATCGACAAGTTCAAGACGAGAAGACATCAGTTCACAGTGACTGCTTCAGTTAATGTGGCGGATGGTATAGACAAGGCATGTGATGAGATAAAAAATCATGAGGCCGTCATGCTCTGGGACATCCCGAGCGAGATCAGAAACAGCGTGTTTAAGACCTGTTATGAGAATGATGTAGAGATATACGTAAGTCCCAAGATCATGGACATAGTACTCAAGGGTTCACAGAACCTGCATCTGTTTGACACGCCGCTCCTGTTTACGAAAAGTGATCCGATAGAGGCGGAGCAGAGGCTGATAAAGAGGCTGTTTGACATCGTGCTCGCTCTTTTCGTCCTGATCGTTACATCGCCGATCATGATCATCACGGCGATCGCGGTCAAAGCCTGTGACGGCGGGAGCGTATTTTATAAACAGGTCAGATGCACAAAGGATAATAAAGAGTTTCGGATAATCAAGTTCAGGAGCATGATAGAGGAGGCCGAGAAGGACGGAAAAGCAAGGCTTGCGACGAAAAACGACGACAGGATCACTCCCGTGGGTTCCGTTATCAGGAAGCTTCGTATAGATGAGCTTCCCCAGTTGTTCAACGTCCTTGCGGGAGATATGTCATTTGTCGGACCGCGTCCCGAAAGACCCGAGAAGATAAAGGAATATACGCAGATGATGCCGGAGTTTGCCTACAGGACAAAGGTCACGGCAGGCATAACCGGATATGCCCAGGTATACGGGAAATACAATACAAGGCCATATGACAAGCTCAAGCTCGATCTGTTCTATATCGAGAACTTTTCCGTATGGCTCGATCTTCGTCTGATGATACTGACGCTGAAGACGCTGTTTCTTATCGACAGCAGCGAGGGAGTTGCGGAGGATAACGGTTTTTCGCCGAAAGGGGACGACAATGCGTGACACGGTCAGTATAGTCGTGCCGGTATACAATGCAGGTCGCTGTATTGCCGACACGATCACGTCTGTATTAAAGCAAACCCACACGGATCATGAACTTCTGCTCGTAGATGACGGCTCGACCGATAACAGCCGGGATATCATCGCGGGATTTCTGTCGGATAACGTAAAGCTCCTTCAAAACAGCGGACCAAAGGGCGTGGCCGGAGCCAGGAACACGGGTATAGATGCTGCGAGCGGACGCTATATCGCCTTCCTTGATGCAGATGATCTGTGGGCGGAGGATAAGCTGAGACGTCAGATCGAATTCATGAAAAAGACGGATGCCGCATTCTCTTTTACGGGCTATGAGTTTGCCGATGAAAACGGCACAGGTCTCGGTAAGATCGTAAGGGTTCCCCGGACTATCAGTTACAGGGAGGCGCTTCGCAACACCACGATATTTACGAGTACCGTGATGTTTGACATGGAAAAACTCTCAAAGGATGAGATACACATGCCGTATGTGAGCAGTGAGGATACTGCGACATGGTGGAAGGTCCTAAAGACCGGCCGGGTGGCATACGGACTTGATGAAAACCTGACACTGTACAGAAGGATGGGAAAACAACTCTCATCCAATAAGCTCGAAGCCATAAAGCGGATATGGAATCTGTACAGAAATGTGGAGCATCTGGGTCTTGCGCATAGCTGCTGTTGTTTTTGTTTCTGGGCCGTTCGTGCCGTTGCAAGGAGGGTTTAGATGGAACCGGAAGTTCTCCTGTCGGCAATGTATCTCGACAACGAAGATTATATCGATACGCTCGGAATACACAGCGACTGCGTCGTGATAAATCAGTGCGATCGCAAGTGCGATCGAAAAAGCACGCGCGAGAAGGATGGCCATACCTTTGAAGTCACATATATCGAAACAAAGGAAAGAGGGCTGTCTGCCAGCCGTAACATGGCTCTTCGCTATGCAGCAGGGGATATATGCATACTCTGCGACAACGACGTTGAATATGTACCGGACTATGACAGGATCATAAACGACGCTTTTAACACATATGATGCGGATATCATCGTGTTCTTCATCAAAAGACCGGAGAGACAGCGCCCGGTTTTTGACAGGCCGCGGAGGATGGGATACCTGTCGGTACTAAAGATCTTTTCTCCCGAGATAGCCATCAGGCGCAGCAGAGTGGATGTCCGGTTTGACGAACTGTTCGGAGCCGGAGCACGGTTTTTTCTCGGAGAGGAGAATCTGTTCCTGTATGAATGCCTGAAAAAGGGCCTCAGGATCATGTATGTTCCGAAGATGATCGCAGCGGTCAGAGACGAGGAGTCTACGTGGTTCAAAGGCTATAACAGGGACTTTTTCATATCAAGAGGAGCGAACTATACCGCGATGACGCATGCGTTCTCGCTGATACTCATACTTCAGTTCGCCCTGCGCAAGAGAAAGCTCTATTCGAATAACATGTCAATAGCAGCAGCGATAGCTGCCATGCTTGAAGGACGCAGGCAGTACAAAGAGGCCATAAGAGGGAAAAAATGAGGATCTTTCTGGCGGGGGACAGTGTCTCGGGTACCGGCCCCGCAAACGTGACAAAGTACTATATAAAGAACCTTCCTAAGGGTACGCTCTATCAAAAAAGAAGGAGTAAGCCTGCACGGGCGGCAGAGATCCTGTTCAATACGCTCCGTGCCGACGTGGTAGTCTATTCGGGATACAGTAAACAGAACATACTTGGCCTGAAAGCCGCTAAAACACTGAAGAAACCGTCTGCATACATAATGCACGGGTGTGTAGAGTATGAAAATGAGATCAATCTTGAGCCCGATGAGGAGATGAAAAAGGTTGAGCGAATGACGCTTGAGCTGGCCGATCTTGTCATCGCAGTGAGCGAAAGCTTCTGCAAATGGCTTAAGGACTATTATCCCGAGTATGCGGACAAGATCGACTGCGTTTCGAACGGCATAGATACCGACCTTATGCACAATGCCCGCAAGAGGACCGATCGAGCCAGGCATATGATACTTTCGATAGGCGGGGGAATGCCGAGAAAGAAGATAGTTCATATATGTGAAGCCGTAAAAAAGCTTCGCAGGGAGTATGATCCCAAGATGTATCTGTGCGTGATCGGGGCAAAGGGTGCCGACAGCGACAAGATCGATGCATATGATTTTGTCGATAACAGAGGACTGGTGACCTTTGAAGAGGGACTTAAGCTGTTTGATGAGGCGGCGGTCTTTGTTCAGAACAGCTGTTTTGAGACCTTCGGACTTGCTCCGATAGAGGCGCTTGTGTGCGGGTGTCCGATTCTTTGCTCCGAAAAAGTCGGTGCACTGGAGCTTATAAAGGATCTTCGCGAAGAGGACGTGATACGTAACTGTGAGGATGCCGATGAGATCGCTTCAAAGATCAGGATCATCATGGGCAGCTCCAATGTCTCCAGGCTGTCGGGCGATCTGGAATGGGAGTCTAATTCATGGAAAGCAAGAAGCAAGGCTTTGACATCGAAGCTGTCAAAGCTTGTCTTACAAAAATAAAAGAAGAGTCAACGGGCACTGACGTCGTTAATACGCTGCTGATCCTGTGCCTGTTCATATTCTATACTCTTACGTTCTTCGTTCCGAGATTTTACGGGATGACGGAAAAGTACGTCGGAGTGTTTGTCTTTGTGATCCTGGCGGGTTTATCAGCCGTAAATATCAATCCCATCAAAAAGATAAAGGAAAAGGATATAGATCTATTTGCGCTCATCGCTGTCGCGGTCATAGCGGCGATCAATATCGTTATCGTAGACAGCGGTTACGGATGCTTCTTTGTCGTGACAAATTTTGCGATGATATGCTATCTGTCTTCGCATATCAGGTTTCACAGATGGCAGCTGTATCTGTTCGGAAGCCTGTACACACTGATGATCATATACTGGTTTTTCGGCGTATATACGTGGATGTTCGCGGATTATACGTCGTTCGCGATGAACACCAACACAGCCGCGACATTTACGGTATTTACGATGATGTACGTGCTTGTCTTTTTTGAGGAACTATACGAAAAAAACCGCCTGGCGGGCCTCCTCATCACGATAGCACTCGTTAAATGCCTGCAGATAAGCCTTTATCACAGATCGCGCGGTGCATTCATAATGCTCGGCGCTTTTCTGCTGCTTCGGTATATCGTTCCGAAGAAGTTCTGGGCAAAAAAAGCATTCTACAACGCGGTATGCATCTTTGCCACACTCGGCTCGCTCGTATTCGTTGCGGTTTATATTGTGGTCGGAACATCGGGAGTCAACTTCAGGATGCCGTTCTTCTACAAGAACATCTTTTCCGGACGTGAGGCCATATGGCTGGAGTTCTGGAACCTGTTCATAAAAAAACCGCTTACGGGGATCGGAACGAATGTGACGATAACTTCGTTTTTCGAATACAACGTCCACAACGCGATGTATAACATCCTTGTCATACACGGAGTCATCGTATTTGCACTTGTCCTGTTTCTTCTGTACAGGAACTGGAACGGATGCAGAAACAGTGTGTGTCTGCCGGGTGCATGTGCATGCGCGTTTATCGCACTCCTTGCCGTCTGCATCGAATCGTTTTTCGATGTTGATCTGATATGGACCGACTATTCGGTCAACGCTCTTTTGCTCATGCTGACCGCCAACATGGGTCGGAAAGAGCGCCTGAAGGGATGATATGGCTTCAAAAGAAGTAAAGACAAAAGGAAAATACCAATACCTGGCAGGAAACATAGCACTGTTCTCGGTCAGCAACTTTGTGTCCAAGATACTTGTTTTCCTGCTTGTTCCGCTTTATACGGATGTACTTACGACGTATGAATACGGCATTGCGGATATGATGCAGGTGACGCTCCTGCTGCTCGTTCCCGCGCTCACGATGAACATCGGGGAGGCGGCACTTAGGTTCGGGATCGAGAATGCCGAAAAGAGGGGGAGCATCCTTCGCATCGGGGTGACATATGTCCTTCGGGCCGATGCGATAGTGGTCGGACTGTGCGTTGCGGCATTTGCCGTGGTACCTGCCGAGTACAGGCTGTACATTTTGCTGTTCGCACTTCTCTTTGCGGCCAATTCGTTGTTTGAGTTCCTGATCCTTTATTTCCAGGGATGCGAGGCAGTGCCGATAGTCGTTATCGGAAGCGTATGCTCCACAGCTGTCACGGTCGTGTCAAATATCGTGTTCCTTCTCGTTATAAAGATAGGTCTGAACGGATATATTTATTCGCAGATACTTGCTTACGTGCTCGCATCGGTGCTGATGTTTTCCGTTGCAAAGTCGGCGGATATCATAAAGGATGTACGGATGGATGAGGAGCTGCGGGGGCAGATGCTTTTGTACGGTATGCCTCTTATCGCTTATTCGACCGGAAGCTGGATCAACAATGCCGCGGACAGATACCTGGTGGCATATATGTGCGGTGTCGCGGTCAACGGTGTATACGGGGTTGCGTATAAGATCCCCGCGATACTTATGGTCTTTCAGAGGATATTTGCCCAGGCGTGGCAGATGTCTGCAACAAAGAGCTATAAGGATGATAAGAGCGCGGAATTTTTCAGCCGCATGTACAGGACATATAACTGCTTTATGATCATCGGCTGCGCGGCCCTGATAATTCTCGTCAATCCGATAGCGACATTCCTGTTCAGAAAAGAGTTTTACGAAGCATGGATCTACGTTCCGCCGCTTCTTATCTCGGTGATATTCGGGGCACTTACCGGATTCCTCGGATCGATCTGCCTGGCTCACAAGGACTCCAGGTCCATGGGGATAGCAACGTCGGTCGGAGCGGTCGCGAACATTGCGGGAAACCTTCTTCTCATCCCTATGCTTGGTGCGATGGGTGCAGCTGTTGCAACGGCGGTAAGCTATGCGATCATGTGGGCACTTGCATATGCTTTTGTCAGAAAATACGTGATACTGGATAACAACATGCTTGTCGACATACTGGCATATCTGATCCTCGTGGCATTGTCCGTTGCGATGATCGGAAGGATAAACGGAAGATATGTGATCTCTGTGGTCATGCTGGCAGTACTGATACTGCTGTATCATAATGACGTGTCGGTCATAGTCCGTAAGATAGCACAGCAGGTAAAGAGCAGACTTCATGGAAATGCTAAAAAATAGGGAAAAGTTAATAAAGGCGGTCAATATAGCGCTTGTCGCATCCTTTGTCATTCAGACGATCCTGTTGTGGAATGAGTATGAATGGTATGAGTTCTTTGCGCCGTACGGGACGGTATTTCTGTTCCCGTTCCTTGTTGCCGCGGCAGCTGTTTATACGGAGAACGGCTTAAAGGATAAGGGACTGTGGATAGTGGCAGTTGTTGCGGTAGTGGCGGCTGTCGGTATATTGATCGTTCATTCGGGAAAGGGAGCGTGGTTTACAGCCGTGGATGTTGCTCTTTTTGTATATCTTGCCGATAAGATCAGGTTCTCGAAGATACTTTCATGGTTCTGTCTGTTATATACCGGGTTTTATTTCATCTACTGGACATACGACGTTAAAGGTTACTTCAAGGGATATAACACGAACTACGGCGGGCTGGTACTCATAACGGGATTCGTGTTCGCGATAACGCTCAGCATCAGTACACGCCGGAGGCTCATGGCAACGGGCAACATAGGATATCGCTTCCTGACTTTTTTCATACCGTTCATGTTCGTGTGGGGATACAACATAATCGCATGGTACCGGGCAAGATGTGCGCTCCTTGGTCTTGTGACTTTTACCGTTCTGCTGCTCATCCCTGCAAAGGTATGGAAAAATAAAGCATTCTATACGGTGCTGACTCTCGGGGCGACGCTCGGGGCCATTGCCGTATCGCTCATATACGTGTGGCTGGGAAAGTATGCAAGTGCTTTTGATGTAAGGATTTTCTACAAAGACATAATCTCAGGAAGGGACGAGATATGGGCCGATCTGTGGTCGGCATTTATGAAGAGCCCCATATTCGGGATAGGCAGCTCATACAAGCTGAGAGCCGAGTGGATGGGCGGTATGTTCGAGGTGCACAACGGTCTTCTCGACATATTGATAGTGCACGGCCTGATCGTATTTGTATGTATATGCACTATGCTGATCAACAGGCTGCTGGGCCTTCGGCAGTATACGGACAACATAGTGTCCAGATCGGCTGTCGCTGCGGTATTTGCGATACTTGCGGCATCGTTCATGGAGAACTTTTTCATAGTGCCTCCGTTCCTTACGGCAGTCCTTGCGTTAATTGCAATAGCACGGTCTGTTTGATATAATTATCTTTTGAATAAATTGGCACGGTTTTTGTATGATAAAGAGCAGACAACTGATAATCCGTAGAATAGGGCTGATGCTTTGCGACACGCTGTCCGTCGTTGTTGCAACGTTTCTTGCGCTCATTGCACGGTTTGACTTTTCAATATCGGAGATACCCGACAGAGTGTATGTAGATACGGCTGTCGGTTTTCTTCCGTATTCGATAATCATAACTCTTATACTTTTCTGGCTGTTCCATCTGTATCAGAGCCTGTGGGAGTATGCGGGCGCCCCGGAGATGCTGAGTATGCTGGGGGCATGCGTTTCCTCCGCCGTTATACAGATGATAACGGTCAATCTTGTGCTTCACTGGGTCTATCCGAGGAGTTGTTACGTGTTCTTCGGAGGATTTCTTCTTGCGTTTGTCGCGGTGACCAGATTCTTTTACAGGGTATTTAGGACGTTCATCGAAAAGCGTGTCAGAAGCGCCAAGAGCGTTAACGTCATGATAATCGGCGCCGGAGATGCCGGTAACACGCTGATCCGCGAGATGCGCTCGTCAAGCTACATAGAAAAGAATGCGATGTGTGTCATCGATGATGACAGATCGAAGATCGGCAACTACATACACGGTGTGAAGGTCGTGGGCGGCAGGGATGACATCATCGAGAATGCGGTCAAGTATGATATAGATGAGATCATCATTGCGATGCCGACCGCATCGAAGTCAACGATACGTGACATCCTCGAGATCTGCAAGCAGACAAAATGCGAACTCAAGACTCTTCCCGGAATGTACCAGCTCGTTAACGGAGAGGTAAATGTCAGTCAGCT
>CADCPL010000166.1 GCA_902803305.1 uncultured Lachnospiraceae bacterium | reverse complement strand
GAGATCATAACCGACATCCTCGGTGCGCTTCGAAGCGGCTTGTATGCCGCACGCTCGATCGAAAAACCGAGCAGCACCGTAACGATTATCACGAGAGGCAGTGCCTCCGTAAAAGGAAGTGATGCCGAAAAGTATATTCCCATAAGTCCTGCGACCATGAACACATCGCCGTGTGCGAAGTTGATCAGACGCAGGATACCGTATACGAGTGTGTATCCTATCGCTATAAGAGCATATTGTCCGCCCACCGATATACCGGAGAGTAGAACCGAGATGACATATTCCATGAGATCAATCCTTTACTTTGAACCTGTCTGTACCTTTTCAAATGCCCATGTGCCTGATGCGGTATCAGCTGTCTTGATGTAAGCAGTATCACGAACAGCATCGCCGACCTGGTCAAAAGCGATCGAGCCTGAAACACCGGTATATGTTACGCCGGGGATCGCAGCCTTGATAGCAGACTTGTCAGGTGAGCCTGCTGCCTTGATAGCCTCAAGAGCAACATAGTAAGCATCGTAACCCATCGCTGTAACTGCAGAGATAGTATCGTTTCCGCCGTTTGCTGTCATGGCATCCGAATTGTTGTTGATGTAATCCTTGATACCCTTATCAAATGTTTCAGATCCGCCTTCCTGATAGAAGGTTGATACATAGAGCTGAAGGTTTGTTCCCTTTGTTGCCTCAAGTACCATGTTGTCATCAAGTGTATCCGATCCGAGGAAAGGAATACCTATATCAAGTGAAGCTGCCTGCTCCATGATCTGCTTTGCATAAGCGATCGAAACGGGAGTAAAGATAACGTCTGCACCCTCGCTCTTTGCCTTGTTCAGATATGAAGTAAAGTCAGAGTTGTTGGTCGGGAATGAGTCCGTGATGACCTCTCCGCCTGCTGCTTCAAATACCTGCTTGAAGAATACGCAAAGTCCCTGATCATACTCGTTTCCGTTCTCACCGAGGCAGTATGCCTTCTTGGCTGAGAACTTATCCATGGCGAAGTTTGCAAGAACGTCAGCCTGGAAGTTATCAAGGAAACAAATTCTGAAGTAGTAATCGTTACCTGCAGTAACGTTGGGGTTTGTACATGTAACACCGATAGCTGCAAGTCCGGCTTCCTCAAACTTGGGACCGCCTGCCATCGATACGCCCGAACCGTATGAACCGAGCACGAGTGCAACATCCTTACCTACGAGCTCTGAAGCTGCCGAAGGAGCCTTATCTGCCGATGATCCGTTATCAGCCATAACGAGCTCAACATTATATGTCTTTCCGCCTACTTCAACGGTGGGAGTCTCAGCATTTGCATACTGCATTCCGAGGATCTCTTTCTTTCCGCCCGATGCGGAGTCACCTGTTGAAGGCTCAAATACACCTATCTTGATAGTATCCGATGATGAAGATGCGCTAGCTGCTGCTCCGTCTGCACCTGCGCCGGCTGTAGCACAAGCCGTCAGGCATGCCATTACTCCGGCCATTAACATAGCCATAACCTTTTTCATAATCCATGACCTCCTTTAAAAACAAATACGCCAATTATTTTACTGTTTATCGCTTTTAAAATCAAGCGCTAACATACCCGTCAGAATATCGTAGATACTTTTATCGTGAGTTCTTCGAGCACATCGAGCAGTACCCTTACGGTATCAAGCGATGTGAAGATCGTTACGTTATTCTCTATCGCGCAGCGCCTTATTGCGGCGCCGTCCTGATAATGTATTCCCGACAGTACCGCACGGCTGTTTATGACATATGCGACATTACCCGAGCGGATCGCATCAAGTATCTCTTCGCTTCCTTCGCTGAGCTTCTTTCTGATACGCGTCCTGACACCGTAGTTCTTCAGATACTCTCCGGTCAAGCTGGTAGCTTCTATATTAAATCCCATATCATAGAACCGTTTGATGAGCGGCATACCTTCGATCTTGTCTTCATCGGCAAGCGACACTATGACGGTTCCGTAATTCTTCAGCCTGATGCCCGAAGCAATGAGCGCTTTATACATCGCCCTGTGAAGTCTTTCATCATATCCTATCGCTTCACCCGTTGATTTCATCTCCGGCGACAGATATGAATCCATTCCTTTGAGTTTGGAGAACGAGAAAGCCGGAACCTTCACGCACCACCGTTTTCTCTCTTCGGGATAGATGTCGAATATACCCTGTTCCTTAAGTCCGATCCCGAGTATGCACTTGGTCGCGATATCGGCAAGCGGATAACCTGTTGCCTTTGAAAGGAACGGGACCGTTCTCGACGATCTCGGATTGACTTCTATTATATATACCTTTTCATCATCATCCACGATGAACTGTATATTGAACAGACCGATTATACCGATACCGACTCCGAGCTTCTTCGTATATTCAAGTATCGTTCCCTTTACGCTGTCCGAAAGAGAGAACGGAGGATATACGCTTATCGAGTCTCCCGAATGAACGCCTGTCCGCTCAACGAGTTCCATGATACCGGGAACGAACACGTTCATGCCGTCGCATACGGCATCAACTTCAACTTCCTTACCCTTTATATACTTATCAACGAGCACCGGCTTATCCGTATCGATCTCGACGGCTGTCTGAAGGTAGTGTCTCATCTCCTCTTCCTTCGATACGATCTGCATGGCTCTTCCGCCAAGAACAAAGCTCGGGCGCACGAGCACGGGATATCCGATCCTTTCGGCTGCCGTTATGCCGTCCTCTACAGATGTGACCGCAACTCCCTGCGGCTGAGGAATACTCAGCTCCTCAAGAACCTTTTCAAATGCATCACGGTTCTCGGCACGCTCGATCGCTTCGCATCCCGTACCGATGATCCTGACACCGTATTCAAGGAGCGGCTCGGCGAGATTGATCGCGGTCTGGCCTCCGAGTATCGCGATAACACCTTCGGGTTTTTCCATCTCTATGATGTTCACTACATCCTCAACGCACAGCGGCTCAAAATACAGCTTGTCCGATGTAGTGTAATCGGTTGAGACCGTCTCCGGATTGTTGTTTATTATGATCGCTTCGTATCCGAGCTGCTTGATCGTCATGACCGCATGGACCGTGGAATAATCGAACTCGACACCCTGTCCTATACGTATCGGTCCCGAGCCGAGAACGATTATCTTTCGGTTCTGTGTTATCTGCGACTCGTTTTCCTGTTCGTATGTCGAATAAAAATACGGCACGTATGATTTAAACTCCGAAGCGCATGTATCGATCATCTTGTACACGGGCATGATACCGTTCTGTTTCCTAAGATCAAATATCTCGTGTGCACTCTTTCCCCACAGTCTGCCGATCTCCTTATCCGAAAATCCCATCCGCTTGGCATCGGCAAGAACGGCTAAATCACCCTGATGTGTGGTAAGCTCACGTTCCTGTTCTATGATGTTTCTGAACCTGCATATGAAAAAGATGTCGATCCCGGTGATATCTGCTATAAGTTCGGCATCTGTATCGCGGCGAAGGAGCTCCGCTATCGCATATATCCTGTCGTCCGTACCGATCTTTATATAGTCCTTCAGTTCTTCCGTAGGCGTCTTGTCGAACTTTTCGATATGCAGATGGAAAGCTCCGACCTCAAGACTCCTGATCGCTTTGAGAAGGCTTTCTTCTATCGAGCGGCCGACGCTCATGACTTCACCCGTAGCCTTCATCTGAGTACCGAGACTGTTGTTGGCATCTGTAAATTTGTCGAACGGGAATCTCGGCATCTTGGTCACGACATAATCCATCGACGGCTCAAAGGATGCGACCGTGTTGGCAAGCTCTATCTCTTCGAGATGCATGCCTACCGCGATCTTTGCAGATACTCTTGCTATCGGATAACCGCTGGCCTTTGATGCGAGAGCCGATGACCTTGATACTCTCGGGTTTACTTCTATAAGGTAATAATCAAAAGAATGAGGATCGAGCGCAAACTGTACGTTGCACCCGCCCTCGATCTTCAGCTGTCTTATTATCTTAAGGGCCGAACTTCTGAGCATCTGATAGTCTTTATTCGTAAGTGTCTGCGACGGACACACGACTATCGAATCTCCCGTATGTATACCGACGGGATCGATGTTCTCCATGTTACATACGGCGATGGCCGTATCGTTTGCGTCCCTTATGACTTCATATTCTATTTCCTTGTATCCTCTGACGCTCTTTTCGACGAGCACCTGATGAACGGGTGACAGTTCGAGCGCGTTCTTCATTATCTGGCGGAACTCTTCCTCATCATCGGCAAAGCCCCCGCCCGTACCTCCGAGCGTGTATGCCGGACGGAGCACGACCGGATAACCGATCTTTTCTGCCGCCGCTATACCTTCTTCCATGGACTCGGCGATAAGGGAAGGAAGTATCGGCTCACCTATCCTCTCACACAGTTCCTTGAACAGTTCGCGGTCTTCGGCCATCTCGATACTCTCGGCCTTCGTTCCGAGAAGTATTGCTCCGCACTCATCAAGAACGCCTTTTTTCTGAAGCTGTACAGCAAGGTTGAGTCCGGTCTGGCCGCCTATTCCCGCAAGTATCGCATCGGGGCGTTCCATACGGATTATCTTGGCGATGAACTCAAGCGTGAGCGGCTCCATGTATACCTTATCCGCTATCACTTCATCGGTCATTATCGTCGCGGGATTCGAGTTGCACAGTACAACTTCATATCCTTCCTCGCGAAGCGCCAGACACGCCTGCGTGCCCGCATAGTCAAACTCCGCAGCCTGACCTATCACGATAGGCCCCGAGCCGATCACGAGTATTTTTTTGATATCGGTTCTTTTGGGCATATTATCCTCTCCTTAAGAGTGTTGTGAACTTATCGAAAAGATACTGACTGTCGCACGGACCCGGTGCACTCTCCGGATGATACTGTACCGAGAACAGCATGTCTTTTTCACACTCGATGCCTTCTATCGTATCATCGAGCAGGTTCAGATGTGTAACGGAAAGTCCCGTCCCCGCAAGGCTTTCTGGGACCACCGCATATGAATGATTTTGCGAAGTGATCTCGATCTTTCCGGTCACAAGGTTTTTAACGGGATGATTCCCGCCCCTGTGTCCGAACTTCAGCTTATATGTTTTTGCGCCGTATGCGAGACTTATGATCTGATGTCCGAGGCATATCCCGAATATCGGGAATTTTCCCTTAAGATTTCTTATCGTCTCTATCGTAGGCGCACAGTCTTCCGGGTTTCCGGGACCGTTCGATATGAACACCCCCGCCGGATCATATGTAAGTATCGTGGCAGCGTCGGTATCCCACGGAACAACGATCGTTGGGATCCCGCGGCTGTCAAGCTCCCTTAAGATGTTCAGCTTGATGCCGCAGTCAATGACGACTACCGGCTTTTCTTTTTCCGGATCGGCTCCGCCGTATCTGTATGCTTTTTTCGTAGATGCTCTCTTAACCTGATCCGTTGCAAGGGACGTTTGCCGAAGCGCAGCCAGTGCTTCGTCGTTATCTCGTCCGCCGTCCGTGATCAGTGCCTTTATGCTTCCGTAATCTCTTATATGACGCGTGATCTGTCTCGTATCAACACCGTAGATCCCTGCGATGTCATATCTTTTCATCACGTCTTCAAGTTCTTCCATGCACCGGAAGTTCGACGGCCGGTTGCAGTACTCCCTGACCACAAGGCCTGATATCATCGGTGCTTCCGATTCAAAATCATCCGCGGCGATACCGTAATTTCCGATGACGGGATATGTCATGACGACGGCCTGATCGGTGTATGATCTGTCCGATATTATCTCCTGATATCCCACCATCGATGTGTTGAACACAAGCTCAACCACCCGCTCACAGGTGCTTCCGAATCCGAAGCCCTCATATACGGTTCCGTCTTCAAGTATGATCTTCCTGTCCATAGAATTCCTCTTACCGATCTAAAGGTTGGTGTATCCCACGAGGGACTCGTCAACCGCAGCAGCGGCCGCACGTCCTTCGGCTATCGCCCAGACAACGAGCGACTGTCCCCTGTGCATGTCACCTGCGGTAAATATCCCGTCACTGCTCGTAGCATACATATCCTGCCCGGTAGCAACGTTTCCGCGCGCATTTACATCAACACCGAAATCCTTCGTGACATATTCCTCACTTCCGAGGAAGCCCGCTGCGATCAGCACGATATCTGCCGGAAGCTGTGACTGCGTTCCCGCAATATTCTCAAACGAGACTTTTCCGTCCTTGCCGATCTTACGCTCCAGCTGCACCGTCTTCACCCCGGTAAGATTTCCTTTTTCATCCTTAACGAATTCGGTGACCGTGGTGGAGAATATCCTGGGGTCCTTTCCGAAGCAGAAGATCGCTTCTTCCTGGCCGTAATCGGTCTTAAGAACCTTCGGCCACTCGGGCCAGGGGTTTGATACCGATCTTTTTTCCGGTGCCGGAGGCATCATCTCTATCTGTATGACCGATGCGGCTCCTAGTCTGATGCTCGTACCCACACAGTCGTTTCCGGTATCGCCTCCGCCTATGACGATGACGTTTTTACCTTTAAGGCTTCCGAAGGAAAAGTCCTTTGCGCCGATGACTTTTTTATAGTCATAGTCATGATCCATGACCTTCTTGCTCACTTCACGAAGGAACGGCACTGCGAACATTATACCACTTGCATCCCTTCCGGGTACATTAATATCTCTCGGTTTTGATGCGCCGCAGCAAAGGACCACTCTGTCGAACCGGCTTCTAAGCTGTTTTGCAGTAATATCCCTGCCGACATCAACGCCGCATTTAAACTCAATGCCGCTCTTTTTCATCACTTCGATACGTCTGTCCACGACCCTCTTGTCAAGCTTCATGTTCGGTATACCGTAACGAAGAAGTCCGCCCGGCCTGTCAAAGCGCTCGAATACCGTGACTTTATGCCCTCTCCTGTTAAGGAGCTGCGCACATGCCAGTCCGGAAGGTCCGCTTCCGATGACCGCCACCGTCTTTCCGGTACGCACCGACGGCTCCTTCTCATCAACAAGACCGTGTTCATATGCATATTCTATTATGTCTTTTTCGTTATCCCTTGTCGTTACCGCTTCACAGATGGTTCCGCACGTACATGCCGCTTCGCAAAGTGCCGGACATACCCTTCCGGTAAACTCGGGGAAGCTGTGCGTTTTGGAGAGTCTCCTGTAAGCCTGTTCATAGTTTCCGTGATACAAAAGTTCGTTTGTCTCCGGCACAAGGTTATGCAGCGGACAACCCGATGCCATCCCGGATATCATCACACCGGCCTGGCAGAACGGAACTCCGCACGCCATACATCTTGCCGCCTGAGTACGTCTCTCTTCTTCCGAAAGAGCGACATGGAATTCATCAAAATTCTTGATCCTTTCCTTCGGAGGTATGCTTGTCTGATCACACCTGTCATATTCCATAAATCCGGTAGCTTTTCCCATGATCACACCCCCTCACTGATGACCCGTTTGTACTCTTCGGGTATTATCTTTTTAAACTTCGGTATATATTCATCAAAGTCGGCCAGTATAGCCCCGGCTTTCTTTGATCCCGTGTAATCCTGATGTTTTTTCAGCATCTTTTTGATCGTTTCGATATCGGATGCTTCTTCGAGATTTTCCATGAGCACGAGTTCTTTATTGAGATTCCTGTACAGCGTATTATGATCGTCAAGGACATACGCTATGCCTCCGCTCATGCCTGCGGCAAAGTTCTTACCGACCTTTCCGAGTATGAGTGCCGTGCCGCCCGTCATGTATTCGCATCCGTGCTCGCCCACGCCTTCAACCACACAGACCGCTCCGGAATTACGCACGCAGAATCTCTCGCCTGCCTTTCCGGCGATATAACCTTCACCGCTCGTTGCACCGTAGAAAGCAACATTTCCTATGATGATATTGTTCTCCGCATCATATGCCGCATCATCCGGTGCTTTTATAACGAGCTTTCCGCCCGAGAGACCTTTTCCGAAATAATCGTTTGCATCACCCGTCAGTACAACCGTCTCACCCTTCGGCATGAAAGCACCGAAGCTCTGGCCGCCGGCGCCGTGGCATTCGATCCTGACCGCGTCTTCCCTAAGACCGTTGTGATGATACTTTGTTATATATGAACCGATCATTGTACCGAACGCTCTGTCCGTGTTTACGACTTCACACGATACGGTAGCTGCGGCTCCGGTCTCGATCGACTTTACGATGCCCTTTGTGCCGGACAGTACCTTTGATTCCTTTCTCTTATCGAGCCCGAAATCATACATGCGTTTTTTATCGTACGGCGAGGATAATGGCATGCTCTCTCCGATCATCCTGCTAAGATCGAGCTTTGCCGCATGACCTTTAAGATCATCCTTTACCTTCAGAAGGTCGAATCTTCCGACGAGTTCGTCAACACTTGCCACGCCCAGAGCAGCCATATATTCACGAAGCTGCCTTGCTATGAACATCATGAAGTTTTCCACGTATTCGGGTTTTCCGGTAAAGTTCTTACGAAGCTCGGGGTTCTGTGTCGCTATACCCATCGGGCATGTATCAAGATTACATACACGCATCATAACGCATCCGAGAGTAACGAGCGGTGCAGTCGCAAAACCGAATTCCTCGGCTCCGAGTATCGCCGCGATCGCAACGTCTTTTCCGCTCATGAGCTTTCCGTCTGTCTCAACGACAACACTGTCGCGAAGTCCGTTCATCATGAGTGTCTGGTGAGTCTCGACAAGACCGAGTTCCCACGGAAGACCGGCATTGTGTATCGAGCTTATCGGTGCGGCTCCCGTTCCTCCGTCATAACCGGAGATAAGGACTACACCCGCACCTGCTTTTGCAACACCTGCCGCGATCGTTCCGACACCTGCTTCCGATACGAGCTTGACCGAAATGCGTGCCCTCTTATTGGTGCATTTCAGATCATATATGAGCTGTGCCAGATCTTCTATCGAATATATATCATGATGCGGCGGCGGGGATATAAGACTGACTCCCGGAGTGGAGTGCCTTGTCTTTGCTATCCACGGGTATACCTTCTTGCCCGGAAGATGTCCGCCCTCACCGGGCTTTGCCCCCTGTGCCATCTTGATCTGTATCTCTTTTGCGCTCATGAGATACCGGCTCGTGACGCCGAATCTTCCCGATGCAACCTGCTTGATCGCCGAGCTCATATCGTGATCGGTTCCGGCACTCTCAAGCCTTTCATCGCTTTCACCGCCTTCACCGCTGTTTGATTTTCCCTTCAGGTGGTTCATCGCAACGGCAAGCGCGGTATGTGCTTCTTCGGATATCGATCCGTAAGACATCGCACCGGTCTTGAATCTCCTTACTATCTGTTCTTCGCTCTCAACTTC
>CADCPL010000165.1 GCA_902803305.1 uncultured Lachnospiraceae bacterium | reverse complement strand
GAAGCCGCGGATGAAACCGCCGAGCCCGAAGCTGCCAGTGAGACAGCCGCGGAAGCAACTGCAGAAGCCGCCGATGAAGCGCCGCAGACCGAAACTGCAGGAGCACCGATGTATGACGAAGAGATAAACTCCGAAGCAGCGGCCGATGAGCTTATGGCCGAGCAGGCAAAGCGTGCGGATATCGAGCCGATATCCGGTGCAAGCGCAAAGTACGACAACGGGATGCTGACCGTAATATTGCCGGAGACCGTGATATATGATATGAACAGCTCTTACTCGATCCTTGAGTCAGGCGAGCCGGATGCGAAGACAATACAGGAAGGGATCCTGAAGGATGTAGCAACAGGATCCGATCCACTCACACTTGATATATCGAAGCTTGATCTTCAGAGCGGAACATACACACTGAAGATAGGTGATGAGACTATAGAATTCTCTGTCTTATAAGATCATACAGACATTTCATCAAGCGGGATGTTCAGCTCTTCCGTTCCGGGAAGTGCGAACCTCCCGTTTTCGATCAGGCTGCAGTACCCATCCTCCGATACGGCACGTATATAGCCTATCTCATCATAGGGTATGGTGATGTCGGTATGGCACTGGAAGTATGCCTCTTTTTCATTCTCAGTGCGCTTTGCGGATACTTCGTTCTGTCTGGCGATGATCTCTTTGCCGTCGGGATTGTATACCTTTACATCCTCTTCATGACTGTAGCAGCTGTCACCTACGGCAAAATGCGGACCGGTCTTCTCGCCGATCAGTATCGGAAGACGCCCTTCTATGTCAAACATCCGCCCCATCCGATACGCCGTGGTGTTTGTGCCTATCGCGAACTCTCCGATCGGTATGCTGTCATGATCACAAAGCAGGTTTTCTTTTATGAACCTTCGGTTATCCTCTTCATTATCGTAATTTTTGCATGAGTAATCCGTTACCATCCCGTCCGTAAATGTGATCCGAAGATCCTTGTAAAGAAGCCCTTTAAGATAAACGGATGATACATTAAGAAGACCATTGGTGCCCGCAAGGCGCGGTGTGGTGAACACTTCCCCGACGGGAATGTTGACATCGGCAACGCAGTTCTCGAATTTTGTCTCTTTTTCGGGATCGGCGACAGGCCACAGATTTATCCGAAGATCGGTATCATTGCCGTTCTTTCCTTTTATCTCAACGTGATCAGCCTTATCTAGGGCATCTATCATCTTCTGCTGTATCTTTTCATACTTCGATGCGTCAAGCGTATTGACTTTTACCGTCTCGGCAAATATCTTTTCAAAATCATCTCCGATTGTCGGAACGGGGAAAGATATTATAGTAAAGCTCCTCTCCTCGCCTTTTATATATCTGTTCACTATGCTCGATGCCTTTGCCGAATACTCAACGGACAGTTTTCTCGTCCTGTCCGAATGCCGGACTGCGCTTTCCTTTACGACAGGTGTGAACGGATCCTCTCCGAACACTTCCATTACCGCCGGACCCGCATGACCGTTTGCAAGTATCTTTCTATCCTCATAAGCCTGCGTCAGGACCTCGAGCTTTCTTGTTACAAAGTCGGCATCAAGATAAATGGCGGCATCATCCTTGTGATCATAGTCGTATTGCCTGTTCGGTATCGCTCCGTAGAAACCGTTCCTGGCAACTCCAAAACCCGTAAGCGACAGCGATCCCGCCCTGTATATGACTGATGAGAGATTCATCTTTTCAAAGTTCTCCACCGCTTTTCTGATCACTCTCTCAAAGCCGAGACTGTATCTGATGTTTACGCTCGTCTTGCTCTCTATCGGCTTTCCCGCCTTGACGAATCCGATCCTGTACCCCTCGGTAAAAGTATCCGCCATGCTCTTTATCTCTTCCTCACTGAGCGTGTTAAGAAAAGCTGCCGTCTTTATCTCGTTCTGCGTGACATACTCGCCTGACAGATACAGGAATCTTTCAGACTCAAGGTCTTCCCCGCAGACGATCCTTCGCAGAAAATCATTTGCCGGATCTGTCTTGTCCGAAATGCTGTCGGGTAATATTATGTCGCAGTTATCCCGCTCAAACCAGTACAGAACGTCTCTTATCGCTTCCGCTTCGGGGAATCCTTTGTCATCTCCTGCCAGCCGGAACATCGTAAACACCTGCACGAGCAGCTCCGCATAGATCGTGAAGATCTCCTGCCTGCCTTCATAAGCGTAGGGAATGAGGCCTCGAAGCTCAGTGTAAAGAAACGAAAGATATTGTGCGAACTTTTTCGCATCCTTTATCCCCGCATCGGTAAATACGGCCAGCGCATGATCGGGGTTCGCAAAACTGACACCGTACCTCTCTCCCACTATGTCCTCATACAGTCTTTTGTTCTCCTTGGCCAGATCCTCCGCTGCCATGTCCGATATACCGCCGGATATCGCACGCTCGAGTATCTTCGAAAGAGTCAGCAGCAGATCGGAACATACGCAAAAAAAAGATGCAAGAGGCTCATCTGCTGCGTCCTCTTGCCCGATCTGCGCGATCCTCTCCATCACAAGCCCGTATCTTTCTTCAATGATCTCGTTACCTGTCATATCTTCCTCCGTCACGTAGCAATAACCGCTATGATTATCATAACAGCCCATGCGGTCACGAGCACAGCGTTGACTGCTATGGCAACAACCGCGGGCGCAATGTAAGTATCCCTCTCCTGAAGGCTCGATATGCCGCACAGTATTCCGATCACATTCAGGAACGCGGAAAACAGACCCACACCACCGAGCCCCGCTTCAACGGTCCCGGCTTTCCTGTAACTGAAAATGAGCATCATGACAGCAACGGCAAGGCATAAAACACCTATAGCCGTTCCGAGGATGCTCATAAAAGAATAATGCTTCGTCGTGAACATGAAGCTCTTTTTTTTTCGTATCTTAGCAGGTCTTCCCATTATGCGCCGTATGTCTTGTAATATTCATCAAGTGCCGTCTTGATATCATCATCTATAACGACTCTTCCGCATACATCTCGTCCGTGCAGGTGCTCTATGACTTCAGCCATCGTTACTATCGCATTCGTCGCAAAACCGTATTTATCACTTATCTCGGCAAGTGCTGCCTTCCGGCCCGATAAACCGATTTCCATACGGTCAAGTGATACCATGAGTCCGATGATCTTAACATCTCCCTGGGCTTTCAGGATCGGCATCGTCTCCTCGATCGACTTACCCGAGGTCGTAACGTCCTCGATGATCACGACTCTGTCTCCGTCTCCTATCTTGCTTCCGAGAAGTATGCCGGTATCTCCGTGGTCCTTGATCTCTTTTCTGTTTGACGAATACCTGATCTCTTTGCCGTAGAGTTCATGAAAAGCGATGGCTGTCGTTACAGACAGCGGGATACCCTTATATGCCGGTCCGAACAGTACGTCAAAATCATCACCGTAGCATTCATGTATCGCCTTGGCATAGTACTGTCCGAGACGCATCAGGCTCTCGCCCGTTACATATGCTCCCGCATTCATGAAGAACGGGGACTTCCGCCCGCTCTTAAGCGTGAAATCTCCGAACTTAAGAACGTCAGCACTTACCATAAACTCAATAAATTCCTGTTTATATTGCTCCATGTATATCCTCCCGCATATCGATCACTGCGGCTCTTGCCGCATCCGCGAATCCTTCTTCCCCGTACTTTGCGTACTTCTCGCTCTTGTATGCGGTTATTATCCCGCGTGAGCTGTTTATTATGGCTCCGAGTCCGTCTTTGTTGAAGAAAGGCTTCAGATCCTTACCGGATCCTCCCTGCGCTCCGTATCCCGGAACGAGAATGAACGACTTCGGCATTATCTTTCGCAGTATCTCTCCCATTCTCGGATACGTCGCTCCGATAACCGCTCCGATGTTGCTGTACTGTCCGTCCATTGAAAGCTTTGCCCACTCCGATACCTTAAAGCCTACCGTCTCGTACAATGTGGAATCTTCATCCGCAAGTACTCTGTCCTGGAACTCGCCGCTCGAAGGATTGCTCGTCTTGACAAGAACAAATATCCCCCTGTCATATTCATTGCAAACATCTATGAACGGCTTCACTCCGTCGGATCCCAGATAAGGATTAACCGTACAGAAATCTTCATCAAACGGTGCGAACGATGAACCGCCTATAGAAATGCGTCCAATGTGGGCATTTGCATATGCTTTACTTGTGGAACCGATGTCTCCGCGCTTGACATCACCTATGACTATGAGTCCCTTTTCCTTACAGTAATTGACCGTTTCGGTAAATGCGGTCATTCCCGGAACACCGAACTGTTCATACATGGCGATCTGAGGCTTTACCGCAGGTATCAGATCATATATCGCATCGATAAGTGCCTTGTTGTATTCAAGTACGGCTGATGCGGCCGCTTCCAATGTCTCACCTTTTTCCTTTATCGCTTTGTCAAGAATATGAGACGGAACATACGACAGCATGGGATCGAGTCCCACAACTATCGGTGCATCCTTTTTTTTGATACCTTCGATAAGCTTTGATATCATACATTTCCTCCCGTTTCTTTTAATCATTACAGTTTAAGAGCCACCCTTTAAGGTGGCTCTTTGCTGTCATATCAATTGCTGTCATACGGTAACAGCCGCCATCGTCTCCGCGTATTTGCGTATGTTCGATGCATTGGCATATTTCCTGACCTTGTCACCGCTTACCACAACAAGCGTGGGAGCCTGCATGACTCCGTATCGCTGTGCCAGTTCCGTGTTCTCCTCGGCATCTATCAGAACATAACTCTCATCCTTGAGATATTCCTTGGCAAGCTTGCAGTTCGGGCATGTCTTGGTAGTAAAGAGATACCTTACATTCTCTACCGGACCTACCTCGATCTTGGCGTCCTTGCTCGATCCGGACATCTTGACCACCGCAGTCAACGGTCTCTTCATGCTGCTGCTTGCTATATCATATACAACTCTGTTCTTGTATTCCTGGCTCTTACCGTCATTCCAGTTCTGAACCGGACGATAATAACCTGTGATCCTGGAATATACTTCCGTGGTCATTCCGCAATGCGGACATGTCTTCACTTCACCTGCAAGATATCCGTGTTCCTTACATACCGAATAAGTAGGACTCAAAGTATAGTAAGGAAGCTTATAGTTCTCGGCGATCTTGCGAACGAGTGCTGCCGCAGCCTTCCAGTCGGGAAGCTTCTCTCCGAGGAATGCATGGAATACTGTACCTGATGTATACAGTGTCTGAAGTTCATCCTGGATGTCAAGAGCGTCAAATATATCATATGTATATCCAACAGGCAGGTGTGAAGAGTTTGTATAGTAAGGTGTATCG
>CADCPL010000164.1 GCA_902803305.1 uncultured Lachnospiraceae bacterium | reverse complement strand
TTGACATCACTGTCGGGATATTTCAGCATGCACAGGACCAGATGCTCAACGGACACATAGTCATCGTTCATTGCCTTTGCTTCATCCTCTGCCGAGACAAGGACTTTGTTGAGCTTGTTGCCGACAAAAACGCTCCCGCCGGAAACCTTGGGTCTTTTTCCTATGTACGAGATGATGTTATCGGTAAAATGCTCCTTATTTATCTCCATCTTCTCGATCAGATTCGGGAACAGACCGTCTTCCTGAGTCATGAGCGCATACAGGAGATGGATCTGCGCTATCTCCTGATTGCCGTTATCGTATGCTGTTTTTTCAAGTGAATTGATCGCTTCAAGCGATTTCTGCGTAAATTTCTGTATATTCATAATATCAACTCCTCTCTTGAACGCTAAACTCGTGCTAAGGAGACTCGCCATTTTAATCGACTTCGTCGATGGGGCTCGTCGTGTAGACAGGTTCCTCCCCTTCGGGGCCCCTCCTATCAACATATAGTACAACTAATTGCTAGCACTGTCAAGAGTTGAGTGCTAATATTTTCAGAATATTTAGAAATTTTTCAGATCCGACATTAGATCACATCTTCTCGGGAGCCGAAAATCCGAGCAGATCTATACAAGTCTCAAGCACTCTGAGGGTCAACTGAAGAAGCGCTATCCAGCCGTCTTTTCTGGCTGCATCCTCTTCGGCAAGTATCCTTGTCTCGTGATAGAATCGGTTAAATTCGTTACAGACGTCATATATATATGAACATATCTTATGAGGCGCGATCTCCTCATATGCTGACAGTATGACCTGTGAAAAGCCCGTGAGCGCAAGCATCAGAGCTCTTTCGGACTCATTTTGCGCAAAAGCTATATGCCTCGGGATCTCCTTCCCGTACTTGGCAAGGATCGATTTGATCCTGACCATGGTATAGAGTATGTAAGGTCCCGTATTTCCTTCGAATGATATGAACTTGTCCGTATCGAATACATAGTCCTTTGTTGCCTGATTGGACAGATCTCCGTATTTGATCGCGGCAAGTGCAACTGTTTCCGATGTTGCGCGTGCTTCTTCCGGATCCGTTTCATGATTTTCTGTGATCTTGGCATACATCGCCTCGCGTATATCGGATATCAGAGTCTCCAGTCTCATGACACCGCCCTCACGTGTCTTAAAAGGCTTGCCGTCCTTTCCGTTCATCGTACCGAAACCGAGAAAATCAAGACTTACATCCGGGCGTACGATGCCTGTTTTTTTCGCGCAGCGGAACACCTGTATGAAATGCATCTCCTGCCTCTTGTCGACAACATAGATCACCTGATCGGGATCAAAGCAGCTGCGCCTGTCGCGAAGCGTTGCCAGATCAGTGGTCGTATAAAGAGCCGCACCGTCCGATTTGAGTATCATGCACGGAGGTATCTCTTTCGTATCGGAGTCCATGGCCACATCAACAACAAGAGCCCCTTCGCTTTCATAAGCAAAACCCTGTTTTTTCATATCATCGACCATACCCGGGATCAGATCATCAACACTGCTCTCACCCTTCCACCAGTCAAATTCAACGCAGAGGTTCTCGTAGTTGCGCTTCAGATCGGGAATGGAAACATCCATTATATGCTTCCATATCGCGCGGTATCCCCTGTTGCCGCTCTGCAGCTTCTTGGTCGCGGTAAGTGCAGCTTCCCTGTACTGCTCATCCTCTTTTGACCTGGCACTCGCACACGGATATATCTCCTCAAGCTCGGCAAGAGTAAACGGCGGCTCCGTCGGATACTCGCCGGTAAATCCTTCATCAAAATACGGCAGATCGGGTTTCCTCTCGTGAAGCTCTGTTATTATGAGTCCCATCTGCAGACCCCAGTCACCGAGGTGAACATCTCCGATAACGTCGTTTCCGAGATAACGGCATATCCTTTTAACGCTCTCTCCGATTATCGCCGCACGAAGATGCCCGACATGAAGGGGCTTTGCGACGTTGGGTCCGCCGTAATCAACGATTATCTTCTTCGGAGGGATCTTCGGTATCCCGAAATTCTCCCCGCTCTCCATCCCGTTAAGATAACCCGAGAGAAAATCATCTGAAAGCTTTATATTAAGAAAGCCCGGCGCCACCGCGTCGACAGCCGAGAACGCATCATCATCCGAAAGCTTAGCGGCAATATCCTGTGCGATCATTAGAGGCGCCTTGTGATACTGCTTCGCAAGAGCCATTGCACCGTTACACTGAAATTCACACAGATCCGGACGGTTGCTGATGCCGACCTTACCGTATGAGCCGTCGTAACCTGCCGCCTCAAAACCTTTCGAAACTATTTCCGTGATCTGCTCCAATATAGTGTTCATATATTACCTCACCTT